>JAAEZW010000027.1:0-2883 GCA_018222665.1 Paracoccaceae bacterium | reverse complement strand
GTGGGGCATTTAGTTACCCTCACCGCGATGGTGATACAATATTGATAAAAATTTCAAAAACGGTGCCAATATCTCGATTGGTGGAAAGATGTAAAATTATAATGACGGCGCGATTAAGTTGAACATTGATATCACCGAACAATACGTATCAGAGCATGAATATTTACTCCCTGATGTTGCAAGTGTTTTTGAAACCCAAGTAAAAAATTCACGACATAACGTGACTATGAAAAATGGTTCTGCTTTGATTTTGATAGTTGCACCTAAAGCGCTGAACCTGAAGCACAACCGTGGTAAGCAAACGCAAAAACAGATTCAATGTTTTAATAAAAGAAACATAAAAGAAGAGCGGGAAATATATGCTGTCCACGTAACGCTGTCGGATATAAAATAGTATTTACATAAGATACAAAATGATCAGACGTGTTTCCCATTCGATCATTTGGATGAAAAAAAATTCTTTCAAGCTAATTAACAACAATGGAAATTTCATTAAAATTTGAGCGCTGGCTCACCTCTCGGAAGTGGACACTTCACCCGCATCAGCGTGAATTGCTGTCCTATGCTGCACGCTCTGCACAGTTGTTGATCGCGCCGACAGGTGCGGGCAAAACACTCAGTGGATTTTTGCCAACGCTGTTGGAATTAGAGGATGGCTCGCATACAGGCCTACACACACTCTATGTGTCACCTCTAAAGGCACTGGCAGCCGATATTAAGCGAAATTTGCAAACCCCCATTGATGAAATGGATCTGCACATCCGGGTTGAGGATCGGACAGGCGATACGTCAAACACGCAGAAAAAACGCCAACGTGCCGAACCACCTCATATCCTTTTGACGACGCCCGAAAGCCTTGCGTTGTTAATTTCCTATCCAGATGCACCCAAAATTTTCAGTGGCCTAAAACGGATTGTCATTGACGAAATCCATGCCCTCGCCGAAAGCAAACGCGGAGATCAATTGATGCTCGCGCTGTCACGTTTGCAATCTTTGTGTCCTGACTTGCGACGCGTGGGGCTATCCGCGACTGTGGATGATCCAGATGCGATTGCAAAAACCATGGCGGCCTATCCTGATCCCTGCCCCATATTATTCGCAGACCCCGGACCTGCCCCTAATATTCAGATGCTGATTGGCGAAACACCTCCGCCTTGGGCGGGCGCAGGGGCTGCTTATTCTGTACCCATGGTGCTTCAGCAGATTGAAAAACATAAAACAACCCTGATTTTTCACAACACCCGCGCACAGGCCGAAATATTTTTTCATGCACTTTGGTTAGAAAATGAAGCAGGTCTGCCCATTGCCATTCACCATGGATCGTTGGACCGTGAACAACGCCAAAAGGTTGAAACCGCAATGACCCAAGGCGCCCTGCGCGCGGTGGTCTGCACAGGCAGTTTGGATTTGGGAATTGATTGGGGCGATGTTGATCTGGTTATACAAATTGGGGCGCCTAAAAATGTAAAACGACTGGTCCAACGGATCGGACGTGCCAACCATCAATACAATGCGCCATCCAAGGCGATGATTGTACCCGCCAACCGATTTGAAATCATTGAATGTCAGGCGGCATTGGACGCCGTTTTGGCGGGTGAGTTGGATGGTGAAACACTGCCCGTAGGGCCGCTCGATGTTTTATGTCAGCACATATTACTTTTGTCCTGTGCGGGACCAATTAATCCAACCGCCCTGTTCAACGAAGTGCGCCGCGCAGGCGCATATAGCGGGCTAAGCCGTGCCGAATTTGATGATTGTTTGGATTTCTGCGCAACAGGTGGCTATGCCCTGCGCCGCTATGAACAATGGCACCGATTAAAGGACATCGGTGACGGCACTTATACCCTGCGCGATCCCAGAACCGCATCACGCATTCGCATGAACGCTGGAACCATTCAGGATACAGATACGCTTAAGGTGCGCATGCAACGCAGGCGCGGTGGTGCGCCATTAGGCGAAGTAGAAGAAGCCTTTGCCGCAACACTCACGCCCGGTGATACATTCCTGATCGGGGGACAGGTCGTGCGGTTCGAAGGATTGCGCGAATTGGTTGTTGAGGTATCCAAACGTGCCAATAAGGAACCCAAAATCGCAGTGTTTGGCGGCACCAAATTCGCCACATCAACCCAGTTAAGCGAACGCATTTTGCACAAATTTGAAACGCGGGATTTTCGCGGTCTACCCGAATACACGACCGACTGGTTGGAATTACAAAAAACCATGTCCGTGCTTCCACAACGTCAGTCATTGTTGATTGAAACATTTCCCCGTCATGATCGCCATCATCTGTGTGTTTTCGGATTTGCAGGGCGCAATGCACAACAAACATTGGGGTTGCTGCTGACCAAACGGATGGAGGAAGAGGGGTTGGCCCCACTTGGGTTTGTCTCGACGGATTATGCGACACTCATCTGGGGGTTGGACCCTGTGCGCGATCCTTCGACACTGCTCGACCCCCAAAAACTAGAAGAAGGGTTTGAAAATTGGCTTGCGGGAAACGCTGTAATGAAACGTAGTTTTCGCGCCGTTGCAACCATTGCGGGACTGATCGAACGTAATTTGCCAGGGCAGAGAAAATCAGGGCGTCAGGCGACATTTTCATCGGACATCTTGTATGACACCTTGTTGAAATATGACCCAGAACACCTGCTGATGCGGATTGCCCAGATCGAGGCGATGCGCGGTTTGGTGGATTTTGGACGGATCAGGAACATGTTGGATCGTGTCGAAGGAAACATTGTGCACAAGGCGCTGCCACATCTCTCTCCCTTCTCTGCTCCACTTTTTCTTGAGGCAGACCGCATCCCGGTGAAGGGTCAGGCAATTGATCGCCTTGTTGCAAATGAAGCAGCGCAATTGATGGCCGAAGCCGGACTTAAAATC
>JAAEZW010000420.1 GCA_018222665.1 Paracoccaceae bacterium | reverse complement strand
GATCAATTCCCAACCCTTTGTTCACGGCCAATGCTTGTGCTGCAAATGCCTCGTTACTCTCAATGACATCAAAATCACCAATTGATAGGCCTGTTTTCACCATCAAGTTTTCAACCGCTGGAATGGGGCCGACGCCCATAACCTCGGGGCGTACGCCAGCATGTGCATACCCAAGAACACGTGCGCGTGGTTTCAGTCCCGATTTATCCGCAGCTGCTGCTGTCGCCAGAATAATCGCCGCGGCACCGTCATTAATGCCACTTGCGTTGCCTGCTGTAACAGAACCGTCCTTTTGGAAAACGGGTCGCAGTCCTGCCAACCCCTCGGCCGTTGTGGCTTTGGGATGCTCATCGCGCAAAAATGGAACGATGTCGCGTTTGACTTTGACATCGACCGGTGTGATTTGACTGTCAAAATATCCCGCCTCAATCGCCGCTGCAGCACGGTTTTGTGATTCCAATGCAAACGCATCTTGCGCTGCACGGGAAATATCGTGTTCTGCGGCCACATTTTCCGCAGTCACCCCCATGTGACCTGTGCCAAAGGGACAATTCAGCGCCCCCAGCATCATGTCCAATGTGCGGATATCACCCATTTTGGCGCCCCAACGTTGGTCGGGCACGATGTAAGGTGATCGGCTCATGTTCTCGGCACCACCAGCAAGGGCAAAATCCGCATCCCCTAGCATAAGCGCCTGAACCGCCGATACAATCGCCTGCGCGCCAGAACCACATAGACGGTTCACATTCATTGCAGGTGTCGTATCTGGAATGCCTGCTTGCATGGCCACGACGCGGCTTAGGTACATGTCTTTGGGCTCAGTATTAATCACGTGACCAAATACAACCTGTCCAATTTGCCCGCCTTCAACGCCAGAGCGTTCAAGCGCAGCCTTGGCTGCAACAGTGCCCAGTTCGATTGGGTTTGTAGCCGCCAATGATCCACCAAACGTGCCGATTGCGGTTCGTGCCCCATCTAAAATAACGATGTCGGTCATATTCGCTCCTTCAGTTTATTGTGCCCACTATGCGCAACTCATCCACAATGTCAGTTGGAACGTGTCGTCATATCTGCGCATTTTCTGCTTGTAACTTAGTACCTGTCATACAAATTAGAAGCATGACAAAATCAATGTTTATATTCGGCGCGGGGTATACCGCGGGCTATCTTTCAAAAACACTGACGGAACAGGGATGGACCGTTTATGGAACGACACGGCGCCAAGAACGGTTTGACGAAATTACGCAAGCAGGTGCACATCCCCTGTTGATTGATGATCCAACGGTTCCAGAACGGCTAAGCGCTTGTTCACATGTTCTGATTTCAGCGGGACCTTCAGAAAATGGGGATCCAACATTAAATGATTATCGGTCAGTATTTGTATCAAGTCACTTTGACTGGGTTGGGTACCTGTCGACTACTGGTGTTTATGGGGGAACCGAAGGTGAATGGGTTGACGAAGATACCCTGCTACATCCCACAACGACACGCGGTCAGCAACGTAAATTGGCCGAGGAAGCCTGGTCCGAGCTACCAAATCTACCGCTACACATCTTCAGATTGGCGGGAATTTATGGCCCAGGGCGCGGCCCGTTTTCCAAAGTAAAATCAGGCAATGCCCAACGCATCATCAAAAAGGATCAGGTTTTCAGCCGCATCCACGTGGAAGACATTGTTCAGGTTCTATGCGCATCTATCGCCTCGGGCACTGATGGTGGCATTTATAACGTCTGTGATAATTATCCCGCCCCGCCCCAAGATGTGATTGGATATGCTGCCGAATTGCTTGGTCTGCCTATCCCTCCTGCAATCGCGTTTGAGGATGCAAACCTAAGCGCCATGGGAAAAAGTTTCTATGCCGAAAATAAACGCGTTGCGAATGAACGCATTAAATCGGAAT
>JAAEZW010000419.1 GCA_018222665.1 Paracoccaceae bacterium | reverse complement strand
GTTCATGCAAATGATGTGAGTAGACGGCAGGGTTGGTGCGATTTTCATTACGTGACCCAGCGCATGCGAAGGTTCCAGCGCGGGAATGATCCCTTCGGTCGCGCAGCACAGTTTGAACGCCTCTAGCGCCTCTTTATCGGTGATCGACACATATTTTGCTCGGCCAATATCGTGCAGCCATGCGTGTTCTGGGCCGATACCCGGGTAATCCAGACCTGCTGAGATTGAGAAGCCTTCTAAAATCTGACCATCCCCATCCTGCAACAAATAGGTGCGGTTGCCATGCAAAACGCCCGGTCGCCCGCCCGTTAGGGATGCGCAATGTTCCATATCGTCATTGACGCCTTTACCTCCCGCTTCAACACCGATGATGTTCACGTCCTTATCATCAAGGAAGGGATAAAACAGACCCATGGCGTTGGATCCACCACCAATTGCCGCGATCAACGTGTCGGGCAAACGACCCTCGGCCGCCATCATCTGCTCTTTGGCCTCTTTGCCGATGATGGATTGGAAATCGCGCACCATCGCAGGGTACGGATGTGGACCTGCAACGGTGCCGATGCAGTAGAATGTGTCGCGCACATTGGTCACCCAATCGCGCAGCGCATCGTTCATGGCGTCCTTAAGTGTGCCGCGGCCTGATGTGACGGGCACAACCTCTGCCCCCAATAGGCGCATACGGAATACGTTTGGCGCCTGACGTTCCACATCATGTGCGCCCATGTAAACCACACATTTCAAACCAAATTTTGCGCAGACGGTTGCCGTGGCCACGCCGTGTTGGCCTGCCCCTGTTTCTGCGATGATACGGGATTTGCCCATGCGACGCGCCAGAATGATTTGACCCAACACATTGTTGATTTTATGCGCGCCTGTGTGGTTAAGCTCGTCCCGCTTCATATAGATTTTTGCGCCACCCAAATGATCGGTTAGGCGTTCGGCAAAATACATCGGACTGGGACGACCAACATAATGCGTCCACAGATCATTCATATCCGCCCAAAACGTTTCGTCCGTTTTGGCGCGTTCATATTGCTCTTCCAGCTCTAGGATCAGCGGCATCAGGGTTTCCGACACAAAGCGGCCCCCAAATTTACCAAAACGACCCTTATCATCTGGGCCTGTCATAAAGCTATTGAAGAGATCATTTGCCACTGTTGGTCCTCCGCCATTCACCCGCAAGGTTTAGCCTGTCATTTGGGTATGGTAAAGCTCCCGCGCAATAAATCACGCGATGTCACAGAAAAAATTTACACACGGCTGCTTTGAACGAATTTTTGGATCAATTCTGCGTTTTTTTGGCCCGGCGCATCTTCGACACCGCTTGACACATCCACCTGTTTCGTGCCCGTCATTTTGACCGCCTCGGCCACGTTTTCAGGGGTTAGCCCGCCTGCCAACATCCAGGGACAGGGCCAACGACGCCCTGCAATCAAGCGCCAATCAAAGGACAGGCCATTACCGCCCGGCAATTCCCCACCCTTCGGCGGTTTTGCATCCACAAGAATTTGATCGGCCACGCCGAAATAACTTTCCAGTTTGGGCAAATCATTCGCATCCGCAATGCCAACCGCCTTCATCACGGGCAGGCCGTAACGTGCCTTCACCTCTGCCACGCGTTCAGGCGTTTCCCGACCATGAAGTTGTATCATGTCCAGTGGAACTGTTCCTGCGATTGCATCCAATTCAGCATCGCTGGGGTTTACAACCAAGGCAACCTTGGCCAATCCCACGGGGGCCGCCAATGCCAAGTCACGCGCGGCCGGAATGGTGATATTGCGGGGAGATTTTTCAAAAAACACCAACCCCATATAATTCGCGCCCGCACCTGCACAGGCACGCACATCGTCCACAGTGGAAATGCCACAAATTTTCACAGATACAGGGTTTGCCATAGGGGTT
>JAAEZW010000418.1 GCA_018222665.1 Paracoccaceae bacterium | reverse complement strand
AAACGGCGAAGAAAGCGACGTCATCATCAACGCCAATGAACGTATCGAATATCTGACGGAACAGATCAACGCCATGACCCTGCCCGCGGGCATTTCATGGGAATGGACAGGGGATCAGGACGAACAAAACGAAAGCCAAGCCTTTTTGATGAGCGCGTTTTCAGCGGCCCTTGCATTGATGTTCATCATCCTGCTGGCACAGTTCAACAGTTTCTATAACTCATTCGTTGTTTTGATCGCGGTGGTTTTGTCCACGGTGGGTGTTTTGGTTGGGATGCTGGTCATGCAACAACCCTTCTCGGTCATTATGACTGGAACGGGGATTGTCGCGCTGGCAGGGATTGTTGTGAACAACAACATCGTTTTGATCGACACCTATCAGGAATTTAGCCAAACAATGCCGCGGATCGAGGCGATTATTCGCACGGCCGAACAACGTATTCGCCCCGTGTTGCTGACCACCATAACAACAATGGCAGGCCTTGCGCCGATGATGTTCGGGCTTAGCCTTGATTTCATCAGCGGCGGGTATTCCATCGACAGCCCGACGGCACTGTGGTGGAAACAACTGGCCACAGCTGTGGTGTTTGGTTTGGGGATTGCCACGGTTCTGACCTTGGTCTTTACCCCCTCGCTACTGGCGGTGCGGGTATGGATTGAAACCTATGTGATGTGGATTGGCCGCCTGTTGGTCCGCCTTGGGGCATCGCGTCATGGTAAGGCTGCCAAGGATTGGTCCCTCCGCCGCCAAGCACGCCGCACAAAGACCACGGAAATTATTTGGGATGAGGATCATCTTAATCCTGCAAAACCTGTGATCATGCCCCTGCCCGACGCAGCGGAATAAATAAATGGTCGGCGTCAAATAGCGTTCCGACTGATTGCTGAATTGGCAAAAAGTCATCGCCCCTAGAAATTAGTGAAGTCTGTTCTTTCCCCAGCGCTCTTGGGGAGGCGCGAAAGCGCGTTCTTTGGAGCAGCTCGGCGATTAACACCACATTCCGAAGACCTCTGCATAATGCGCAAATCCAACAATCTTGTCCCACCCGGAGCTACTCTGATCTTGTAGAGGATCGGTTATTATGCAGAGGTCTTTTCTGCGTGGCCACCGCAGTTGCGGGACGCTTATTCCTCGCCTGATTGCTGCATCGACCACAGTGCGTGATAGCGTCCGCTTTGGGCCAAGAGGTCGTCGTGTTTCCCCTCTTCCACAACCAAACCTTTTTCCAAAACAATGATGCGATCCGCATCCGCAATGGTGGAGAGGCGGTGGGCAATCGTAATCACTGTGCGCCCCTCGCCCGCGCGGGCCAGTGCGTCTTGGATTTCATGCTCTGTCTCGGTGTCCAGCGCCGATGTCGCCTCATCCAACAACAGGATCGGTGGGTTTTTCAACAGGGTGCGGGCAATCCCCACCCGTTGTTTTTCCCCGCCTGATAATTTCAGGCCGCGTTCGCCCACTTGGGTTTGATATCCCTCGGGCAGCGACATGATGAAATCGTGGATTTGGGCGTCTTTGGCGGCCTGCTCAACCTCGGCGCGAGTGGCGTGATCGCGGCCATAGGCGATGTTGTAATAAATCGTGTCGTTAAACAAAACCGTATCCTGCGGAACCACACCAATTGCGTGATGCAGGCTGGATTGGGTCACGTCCCGCACGTCCTGATCATCAATACTGAGCCCACCTTGTCCTACATCATAGAAACGGAACAACAGCCGCCCAACCGTGGATTTCCCTGATCCTGAGGGGCCAACAATCGCCACGGTTTGTCCCGCGGGGACATCAATATCCACACCTTGCAAAATGGGCCGCGCAGGATCATAGCCGAAATGCACATCCCTAAGGCGCACATGCCCGCCTGTGACGGTCAAATCCTTGGCATTTGGGGCATCCTTAATTTCCGCAGGTTGATCCAGCAG
>JAAEZW010000026.1 GCA_018222665.1 Paracoccaceae bacterium | reverse complement strand
GCTCGTGATCTTTGCCACAGTTTACTGCATTATCACGGAATGGCGCCGCGGCACACTGCAACGCCTTCGCAGATTCAAATCGCAACGCCCATGAGTTGACGCACATCGATGATATGTCTTTAGAGACTTGAGTGTGAGGTTCAAAAACACACTAAACACACACTTTTTTGCGTGTTTGAGCGTTGGGATTTGGGAGTTCGACACTGTGTCTCGAACCTAGTGAAAGAACACAGTTCTAGACCAACGAGACTTATCTTTAGCGAAATAGATTTTAACGACGATAACGTGGTGTATCCGGAACTTGTTGCATTACTGCTTTGGTTTCCCTCCAGATCATATACAGGCCCGACCCTAATATAAGAGCCATTCCAAGGTAAGAGACTATATCGGGCCATTCTCCGAATACCAATATGCCCCAAACGATTGCCATTGGTAATGCGATGTACTCAAAAGGGGCAACAAACGCGGCTTCACTTACCCGGTAGGCTTGCGAAATAAAAAAGCCACCTAAAGCGCTGGCAGCACCAATGGCTACGAGAATGTAGTAATCATTTACAACTGGCCAACTCCATTCGCGGAATAAGAATTCCAAGGAAGGATCAGAACCACCAGAATATCGTCCATCGCCTAAAATGAGCCCAAATAAGATGGATACAAAAATAAAGGTTATTTGGATATAAAATGACATGGCAGCTGCAGACTCAGTACGCCCAATGTAACGCGTTAACATGTGCAAAGTTGCATAACCAAAAGCAGCCATCAAAGGTAGGATTGCAGCAAATTGGAAAGCCTCAGTGCCTGGTCGTAACATAATTATCACCCCAATCAATCCTAGAATAATTGCCAGCCATCTTCTGGGTCCTACGGTTTCTTTTAGAAAGATCACTGAAAATATGGTGATCACCATTGGACTAATGAAAAATATTGCAACGCCTTCTGCTAACGGGAGCGCTGCGAGACCGAGGAAGAATGACATGTTTGCAAACACTACACAGCAACCTCGCAAGGAATGAATCCCTAGTCTCTGAGTAGACAGAGCCTTCCATCCCCCAGAGAAGGGCAGAATGAAAAACAGAAGAAAAAATAGTCCAATTATAGATCTAAATAATACGACTTGGTGAAGGGCGTAATTTCCACTTAAAAATTTGATAGCGACATCGTTTATTGAAAAACAAATTACAGCGATGATCGCGCTCGCAGCTCCCATTAGAAATGAATTTTCGCTAAATTTTTGCAACATGCTGATATATGGCAAGAAAACACTTCAAATAACTAACACGAATGCGACATCTAGCGGTATTCCAATATTAAGGTTGTCTCGTATGTTGTCATTAAGTTGGCATGCTCATTCAGTTTTGTGCTATTCGATTACTAAGAATTTAATGAGAGCCCAATATTACGGTGAAAAACCTACTTACAGAAAATTCTAAGGCAGTCATATTGTTAGCGCTTGCTGCATTTGGCTGGGGTACCAACACTATTGCCAGCAAATTGGCTGTAGGAGAAGTGTCTCCAATGATGCTGATCTTCATTCGCTGGGCTATTGTCGCGATTTTGCTGTCTCTAATATATTTCAGACAAATGGTGCAATGCTGGCCCATCATTAAAGAAAGACTTGGTTGGGTGATGTTAATGGGTGGTCTTGGATTGAGCATGTTTAATGCTTTGTTTTATTTGTCGGCTCATTACACAACTGCGCTTAATCTTGGAATTATTCAGAGTACGATGCCTGCGATGATTTTGTTAGGTTCATTCATCTTTTGGGCTACGAAAGTATCCAGACTGCAATTGCTTGGCCTTTCGTTTGCATTTGTGGGTGCGGTGTTAATTGTAACCAAAGGGAATTTTTTTGAGTTAATAACACTCAGTTTTAATACTGGTGATCTATTGATGTTTACTGCATGTATTTTTTATGCGGGTTATGCAGTTGGGTTGCGCGGTAGACCAGAAATAGACGGACTTGTCATGATGGCATATTTTTCTGTCGCTGCATTTATTATGACAATTCCATTGGTATTGATTGAGATAAGCTTTTTTGAAGTTCAGTATCCAACCAATGAAGGGCTCAAAATAATTTTCTACATCGCCTTTGTGCCTTCGTTTTTGTCCCAAGTATTTTTCATGAAAGGCGTCGATACCATCGGGCCAAATTCGGCTGGCCTTTATGCAAATCTAGTTCCCGTTATCAGCACTTTTTTTGCAGTCGCACTACTCGGAGAAGTATTTGAAATCTACCATTTAATCTCACTCAGCTTTGTTTTCTTTGGTATTTACATATTTGATATCAAGGCGCGTAGCACAGGATAACAATCTGCTAAATCTCCAACGCGCGCCAGTTATAAAGCTTTTACTTGCTTTGTTTTAGTTGTGAGTGAATGATCAATGCACAGATTGAAATGCGCATTCAATTTCTGAATTTTCAAATGCTTCAGGGGCTGCTCTGAAAAACTAAGAGACGCATCGACATGGCGATAAATAATCCCAAGGGGATCCTCCTTATGACCATTGGGATGGCACTCTTCGCCTTTGCTGACACCATGGCAAAAGTGCTTTTAGAAAATTACCCTGCTCTACAAGTGGTTTTTGTTCGTCAACTTGGTTTGTTCACAGGAGTGACCTTATTCATGATTTTCACCAAGTCGTGGGTTGGGAAAACAAGCCATCTTAACCTTCAGCTGTTGAGAGGCGTGTGTGCGACTGGTTCAGCATTAATATTTCTGCTGGGTTTAAATTTCATTCCGTTGGCTGATGCAACATCGATAGCGTTCGTCGCGCCACTTTTTGTTATCGGTTTAAGCCATTTCTTTCTTGATGAGCCCGTAGGAATGCGACGCTGGTTTGCTGTGATTATTGGGTTTTTGGCAACGTTGCTCATCATCAGGCCTGGTTTTCAAGAACTGAACTTTGGTTACTTGTTTATCATTAGCGCAGCGTTTCTATTTGCCCTTCGGCAAATTATTTCACGCGTAATTGCTGATACTGATGTGCCAATGACGACAGCTTTTTATACTGCGTATGTCAGTGTGGGAATTTTTTCATTTTTTCAGCCCTTCGTTTGGCAATCAGTTTCATGGAACTGGGATCTAACAATCTTCATAGTCTACGCTTTGTCAGCTGGCGTGGCCGAATTTTTGGTAATTCGATCATTACAAATTGCGCATGCGGTAGTTGTGTCACCATTACAGTACACCATTCTTTTATGGGTATCTGTTTATGGCTATATTATTTGGGGAGTTTTCCCAGATACGTGGACAGTTTTGGGTGCTAGTTTAATTATTTTAACTGGTCTGTATTCTCTTTACCGTGAACGGAAAATGAAAAAGATGGGTGAATGAAGTTACAGTAATTTGAGATCGTGCGACTGACACTGTGTCTATTAACTCTTAAAAGAAAGCAGTTCTTTCGAAGATTTCAAAAACCAAAAATATACTTCAATAATTCTTGGTGTGAGAAAAAAACGCTCAGTTAAGTCAGCATCTTCTTGTTTGAAGTGGCGACCTCGGCAGGGTTCGAACCTGCAACCTGCCCCTTAGGAGGGGGCTGCTCTATCCAGTTGAGCCACGAGGCCGCTGGTAGGCCCGGAGGGACTTGAACCCCCAACCAAAGCGTTATGAGCGCTCTGCTCTAACCAATTGAGCTACAGGCCCGCCTAAGCATGTTCTTTCAAGTTCTGTTATTAGATGCAACGGTATTGTTTGCTCAAATGCGATCCAAGACTATCTCTGCGCCAAGAAATTCTCTCGTCTTGTGCATCCAATCATCAAGTGCCGCCGCAGCACCTATTCCCACACCTTGGATCTGGTGTAGGTGTATCGTGAACAGCTTCGATGGGTCAGCGGCCTCAGCTGGGTTCCACTGTCCACCCGTCTCGAGAATAATTGTACCAACCTCTTCGATTGGTGACTTGCTGTTTTGGATCCGTTCATACGCAGTTTGAAGGTCCATATTCATGATATAATCCTCCGTAATGAGTTGAGTGGGACATATTTGGTAACACAGGCGCTTGAGTCAAGTCGCGTCAAAACCGAAAAGCATTAATTGCTGGAGGTGATGTCCGACTCTGGGGCTGAGTGTATGGCTTCATATGACAAAACCAATGCAAAACACACCAGAAATGCCATAATTGCTGCGAAGATTACAGGAACTGCACTGTCTTTATCATCACCCTTCATATAATAATCGTGAGCGATGTGGCTTAAGCGCTCAAAGTGCGATGTGTCGCAGGCGCCGTAGATGCCCGTACATCTGCTTACCCTGTGTACACGGTTACAAAACCATAAAGCATCAAGAAGGCGGCAGCGAAAATGCACGTGTAAATCACGATATCAGTGATGCGCTTCTCGTCAAAACGGCGACGCATGTGGTTCTCCTAATGTTGGCATCGCTAGGGTAACACAATTTCTGCCATTTGCAAAATGCACAAAAAGCTTAGCCTATTGCAGGCTAAACCTTTAGTCATGTTCTATTTCGTAATAATCTCAGGTCCCATAAAGTACGTCGGGAGGAATGTTGAGAGAATAGGTACGTAAGTTACAAGGATCAAGAATACGAACAACACCGCCAAGAAGGGAAGTGCCGCGCGGACAACTGACATCATAGGCATGCCAGCAACTCCCGAAGTTACGAACAGGTTCAATCCAACAGGTGGCGTAATCATCCCGATTTCCATGTTAACCACCATAATAATCCCAAGGTGAATGGGGTCGATCCCAAGTTCGATAGCAATTGGGAATACCAGTGGCGCAACGATGACAATCAGGCCTGAGGGTTCCATAAATTGGCCGCCGATCAGCAGAATTACGTTCACAATAATCAGGAACATGATGGGTCCAAACCCAGCTGATAACATTGCGCTGGCAATTTGTTGAGGGATCTGCTCGTCAGTTAAAACGTGCTTTAGTATCAATGCGTTTGCGATGATGAACATCAACGTGATAGTAAGTTTGCCAGCTTCAAAGAGCGTGTCACGGGTATCTTTATGGAAAAATGCGGTAATGATCGCCAACGGGTTTTGCAGCAGCGATTCCTTTGGTTTATCACCTTTGGCTGCAAGCGGTCCCATATCGCGATAAACAAAGACCGCAATGATAAACGCGTAAATCGATGCAACTGCTGCTGCTTCCGTTGGCGTAAAGATGCCCCCATAAATGCCGCCTAGGATAATGACGATTAATAATAGGCCCCAAATGGCTTCTTTCGCGGATGCATAAACTTCGCCCCAACCGAGCCAATCGCCCTTCGGCAATCCTTTGATTTTTGCGATGACATAAATTGTCAGCATAAGCATCGTACCAGCTAATAGGCCAGGGATCACGCCCGCCAAAAACATTCGCCCGACGCTTACATCAGTTGCGGATGCGTAAACGACCATCACAATTGAGGGTGGGATCAAGATGCCCAATGTGCCTGCGTTTGCGATGACGCCTGCGGCGAATTCTTTGGAATATCCAACTTGTCTCATTCCGGCGATGACGATCGTACCGATGGCGACAACTGTTGCAGGTGACGAACCAGACAGGGCTGCGAACAGCATACAGGCAAATACCCCGGCAATTGCCAGTCCACCAGGAAAATGTCCGACTATGGCAATTGAGAATCTGATAATCCTTTGTGCAACGCCGCCAGTCGACATAAAAGACGATGCAAGGATAAAAAACGGGATCGCAAGTAGTGTGTAGTGACCCGCCATCGCCTGAAAAAATGACTGAGCTATCGATGCAAGTGAGGTGTCACTTAACACAAGCAAAAACAGTATTGACGATAAACCCAATGATACTGCGATCGGCACTCCAATCAGGAGCAAGACAATCACAAGACCAAATAAAATTGTGACTTCCATTAATTTGATCCTTCATTAAGCTTTTGTGCTTCTGCAACTGCTTCTTCTGCTTCGTGGCTGACAATCATGCTATCCGCCTCGTTTCTGTATATAGCGATGCTATTCTGGACAATTCGGTATAAGAGTAGGGCCATACCAAACGGTAAGATGGCGTAGGGCACAAAACGCGGCAATTTTTCGTAACGCTCGCCCTCATTCATCAAGGGTTCAATCCACCGTAAAAATTCAGGAAATGGAACGTCGATTACTTCGTACCATGCGCGATAGGACGTGCGCTTCATTTCTTCAAAGCCTGTCGGAAACCATCGGCCCGTTGTTTGTGGGAGATTTGCAAAGTTGGCCCAATAATCCCAAGACCCTTTCAGTAATAAAAAGGCATAAAGGATACACACGAACGCCGTGATCATTGCCATTGATTTGCGTTTTTTCTTAGAAATTACATTAATTAATGCATCGACGCCCAAATGCGCTCGGACTTTGAAACCATAGCTGACTCCAAATAACACAAGCCAAGCAAATAAAAACGAAACAGACTCTAAACCCCAAATTATCCCTGTATTAAATCCATATCGCAATACGACGTTCACGAATGTAATCAATGTCATTAACCCAAGAAGTATGGCTATGATTGATTCCTCAACTTCATTGATGATTTGACCAAGCTTCGTACTGGGCTTGTGAGAATGTGACATTTTGAGCCTCTGAATAAAAATACCCAGCTGCAAAAATTTGCAGCCGGGTATTATTACGACTTAATGGTTTGCGTTGATCGCTTGGGCTGCTGCGATGTTATCTTCGCCAACATTGCTTGCGAATTGATCCCAAACTGGCTTCATAGCTTCGACCCATGCTGCGCGCTGTTCAGCTGTTAATGAGCGAACCACGCCGCCAGCTTTGATAATCTCTTGCTTCGCTGATTCATTTACTGCAGTAGACTCAGAGTTACGCGCTTCTGTCACTTCAGCAACAATTGTCAGGAATTGATCACGTACATCAGCATCCAGAGAGTCCAACCAGTCTGTTGAAGTTACGAGAAGATAGTCGATGATGCCGTGATTGGTTTCTGTGATGCCATCTTGTACTTCAAAGAATTTCTGACCGTAGATGTTGGACCATGTGTTTTCTTGGCCATCAACAACGCCTGTTTGCAACGCGCCGTATACCTCTGAGAAAGCCATTGGTTGTGGAGAGCCACCAAGAGCCGCCATTTGCGCTTTCAATACCTCTGAGTTTTGCACGCGGAATTTCAATCCGTTCGCATCAGTTGGCATTTCAAGTGGCTTATTCGCTGACATTTGTTTCATGCCATTATGCCAGAAGGCCAATCCTAACAGTCCGCGACGTGTCATACTTTCTTTCATGGCCTGACCAGTTTCTGAATTTTGGAATTCGTCCACTGCATTCACATTTTTAAACATAAAGGGCAGGTCAAAAATGCGGAATACTTTAGTGAATTGCTCAAATTTTGACAATGACGGTGCCGCCAATTGAACATCGCCTTGTAGCATCGCCTCAAGAACTTGGTCATCGTTATACAATGTAGAGTTGGGGTAGACTTCCATACAAGCCTTCCCATTCATCTCATCATTGACGCGCTGCTGTAGCAATGAAGCTGCAATGCCTTTTGGATGGCGGTCGGTATTCGTGACGTGTGCGAATTTGATTACGGTTTCACCTGCATCACACGCGGCACTTACTGCGTTGGCTGACACTGTGAGCGAAAGCGCTGTGATCGTTGCGGTTAAAAATTTCATATCTGTCCTCCCAGAATAATAGGTGATGCACAGACATTATTTCTTGAATCAATATTGGAAAGGAAATTTGTATTCGGAAAATTAGGATTTAAAAAAATATATAAAAACAATATTTTAGTATAATTTTAAAGAGAAAATTACGTTTGAATATTTCTTAAATGTGCGGAAATCCACACAGTATTATAGCGGCTTTGTGCGGATTGTCGCACAGGATTAGCCGCGAAAATCCTCTGCTCGTAATCCGTATTTTGTTAGCTTGTCGTAGAATGTTTTTCGCGGCAGTTCCAAAGCTTCCGCTGCCCGAGAGGATCGACCTTTGTATTTTCTTAATGCTTGCTCAAGTAGAGATTTTTCAAAATCCGCCAATTGTGAATTTAGGCCAATGTTCTTTTCAACCGCTATCGCTGATTTCTCATCGCTCAATCCCAGCACAAATCGCATCGCATCATGCATGAGTGCTCTGGCATTGCCATTCCAATCTCGTGACATAAGTTCAGTAAGTTTGTTGTCTGTTATCTCTGGTGCTGGTGCGCCAGATTGCTCGGCCGCTTGGCTTACATATTGCTGGTATAAAACGGGTATATCTTCTTTGCGCTCGTCTATGGAAGGGATCCGAATTGTTTGTGTGGCTAATTTATAAAACAGATCTGAGATCATTAAATCGGACTGCTCGAGATCCATAATTTCAACATTCGTTCCTGCAATAATGCGTACGTTGTGATCATTTTCCAAATAGTCTATCAGAGCAAGTTGCGTGTCCGAGGGGCATTGATCGATTGCATCAAGGAATAGTGTTCCACCATCACATCTATCTATTATTTCCTGGAATTCATACCGATCCAGGTTGACGGATGACCGTTTTTCTAATGGAGCTTTTGCGCGATCGCTTGACAGATGGATGACCTCTGCAATTTTTGAAATACCCGTTCCAGGCGCGCCGCTAACAATTACTTCTGAATTGGTGTTACCCGCGGTTCTGACGAGTTGTCTAAGCCTCTGCACTTTATCCGATCGCCCAAATATCATCCGTGCTGACATATCCCCCAAGGATGCTTGCTTTTTCAAATTGCGATTTTCAATGACAAGATGCCGGGTTTTCAATGCCCTAGAAATGACAGGCAGCAATTGATCTGATGAGCATGGTTTCTCCAAGAAATCAAAAGCGCCTTCTGCCATTGCGCGAACGGCCATTGGAATATCACCTTCGCCCGACAAAAAGATTACTGGTAAATCTGGATCAATATTTTTGCAGTACTGGTTAACATAAAAACCATCGCGTCCCGGTATTCGGATATCTGTTAAAACCAATCCTGGAAAATCGTATGCGATATGGTCCTTTGCTTCAATAAATGCGCTGCATTCGATCACGCTAAAACTTTCTAATCGCAAAGTTTGTGAAATCGCATTGCGCACTTCTCTATCGTCTTCGATGAGCAAAATTTGGTTAACGTTAGGTGTCATTCCATTTGTCCAATGTGACGACAAGTTGCGCACCCGTCGCAGTATTCGTGCCAATAATATTTCCGCCAAAACTTTGCACAAGTCCGTAAGAAATTGACAGGCCAAGGCCAAGCCCTTCGCCTTTATCAACAGACTTCGTTGTGTAAAACGGATCAAACATGCGTTCAGGATCATCGATACCTGGGCCCATATCTTCGATGTAGATTTTGACTTTGGACTCGTTGGTGACCCGTATCGTCAATTGAGGAGAAGGACTTCCCTCCATCGCATCCAATGCGTTTGAAATGAGATTGAGCAAGACTTGTCCCAGTCGCACGTCACCCGCTTTTACGAATGCAGGTGTGTTAGATAAATCCAACTTCAATTCGGTTTGAGTTTGTTCGATGCGATCTTCTACCAATTTCAACGAAGAGTTGATCACTTCCACAACGTCAACGCGGCCCATCGGTTCATGTTCATTGCGGGCAAATGCTCTCAAATTTTTGATGATCCGGGCCATACGTTGTGACAGCTTTGCAATTTCATCAAGGTTACTCTGAATGCTTTTGGTATCTTTCAGTTTCAGAAAACGAACTGCATTCTCCGAATACTGCTGAATTGCCATGAGCGGTTGGTTCAGTTCATGACTAATTCCAGCTGACATTCTACCAAGCGCGGATAACTTTCCCGCCTTTACGAGCTCTGACTGAGCGGATTTTAGGTCTGCAGTTCTCTCTGCGACTTTCTGTTCAAGTTGCGCGTTTGCGTCTGCCAATACCCTTCGCCGCTGTATTGTTACCAAGAGCAAAGCTCCCAAAAAAAGCACGAAGACAGCGGTCATTGATGCCTGTAAGTTCGCAATTTTTGTGGCCGAACTCAGATCTATCAAGGCTTCTGCCCTCATGTCGATGATCGGTAATTCTTTGGTAAGATGAAGTGAGGTATTTGGTACGTATGGTCCCCAATTCGTATACCAAATCTCTTTCTCGTTGATCAATTTTGATGAGAAGTTTGAGGCCGCTCCCTGAACTGGATGGAGCCCAATCTCATTTTTGCTGCGCTCCCAACCGATTAATTCAGAGCGATTTGATATAAAAACGCGCGCCTCATGGTCTAGGAAAAACACGGTTGGTACTGTCCCTCGCCATTCAGATTCTAATCTGTCGACATCCACAGATACAACGAGAACAGCTTTTATCGTTCGGTCTTCGGCGAAATAGGGTGCTGCGAAATAGTATTCACGTTGTCCCATGGTACTATACCCACTTTGAGATCCCAAGGCCCCGTCTAAGGCGCGATCCAAAAGTTTTTGTACGATGGGTGATGCTGTTATGACATCATGTGCACTACTCAGCAGTTCGCCAGCACTGCTGTAATATGCAAGATTATTGGCACCCGTTCTGTCTGCGGCACGCAGTAGGATATCTTGCGCTTTGCTGATGGACGCAGCGTCAGGTGACGACGTTAGCAGGTTGCCCAATGTAGGGTGGTTTGTGATCAAAACCGCGAGTTCGCGATATCGCCGTAAATGAGATTGAAGTCGGTCTGTCGCTAAATTCAAATCTCCCGTGCCAGTCGAGGCAGCTAGCTTTATACCTTGTCGATAACTGACTTCCCAGACGACAAGACTTGCGAAGAGTGCGCTGGCCAACACACCGAACAAAAGTAGATATCTGCTATTTCTGATAATCATCAGGACACCCTTGTCGCTCGCGCTCATCATGATGTGCGTGCGTTATGTCTATCAAGGGTTTTTCCAAGATGGTAGAGAGTGAGAAGATTTAGATATGGAGATGCAAATGGTACGCGTGGTGTCATTAGATCATTTGGTGCTTACGGTCCAAGATATACCGCGGGCTATAAAGTTTTATGTTGAAATTTTAGGGATGCAAGAGGTCACATTCGGCGATAACCGTAAAGCGCTTGCCTACGGACAGCAAAAAATCAATCTGCATAAGTTTGGCGAGGAATTTGAGCCCAAGGCTGCTTCACCCTTGCCTGGCTCAGCCGATCTCTGTTTTGTAATTGATGATGCGTTAGAAGAATTCATTAAACATTTAAATGACAATAATATTGAGATTTTGCAGGGTCCGATAGTGCGTACTGGCGCTTTGGGTGCAATAAACTCTGTATACATCCGTGACCCTGATCAGAATTTGATTGAACTGAGCACTTATACGTTTTGACGTAACTTCCCTGTTCCAGCAGTTCAATTTCTAGGTCCAAGATTTTATGGTGTCTTTTTTTATTGAGCGAGTTACAATTTGTTATAATGTATAACGGTTGACAATGTGGTGGCCAAGTGTGGTCCACTGCCTGCCGAATGAATTGAAAAGACGGAAAACAGATGAGTGAACGGCGTGTAATAATAATTGGAGGGGGCATTGGTGGCCTGGCGCTGGGGCTAACATTACATCAAATCGGGGTGTGTTGTTCGGTTTACGAGTCTGTCAGAAACCTCAAACCGCTGGGCGTTGGTATTAATTTGCAACCCAATGCCGTTCGCGAACTGTACGAATTGGGCATTGGCCCTGAAATCCTTGATACGGTTGGTTTGCCCGTTAAAGAATGGGCATTGGTTGGCATGCAGGGTCAGGATATCTATTCTGAGCCAAGGGGCAGCTTTGCTGGCTATAACTGGCCACAATACGCCGTTCATCGCGGTCAATTTCATATGGCCCTTTATCATCGGTTTTTGGATGTTTTAGGTGCTGAGGCATTTCATTCAGGGCATCGTGCCAAAAGTTACCGTATTGAAGAAGACGGCAGGGCAAGCGTTACATTTGAAAACTCAACTTGCACTGTCACAGAAACAGCGGATTTGGTGATCGCGGCAGATGGCATTCATTCCGCCATACGCGCGCAGATGTATCCAGATCAACCGCCGATCCATTGGGGTGGGGTGTTGATGTGGCGCGGAACATCCTGGGCGAAACCAGTGCGCACGGGATCTTCTTTCATGGGGCTTGGGACACATGCGCATCGTATGGTGATTTATCCAATTTCGCATCCTGATCCAGAAACTGGATTATCATTGATCAACTGGATCGCAGAAGTGACGCATGATGATCCTGATGCCTATCAAAATATGGGATGGTATCGCCAAACATCTGTGGATGACTTCATTCACCATTTTGAAGACTGGAAATATGATTGGCTGGATGTCCCCGCATTAATTCGGGGATCAGATGTTGCATATGAAAACCCTATGATTGATCGTGATCCAATACCCAACTGGGTGGATGGGCCAGTTGCGCTACTAGGAGATGCCGCCCATGCCATGTATCCAACGGGTTCAAATGGCGCGAGCCAAGCAATCATTGATTCCCGAACATTGGGTGCGAAATTCCTGGAATTTGGCGTGAACGCAGATGCTCTGGCAGCATATAATGCCGAATTGCGTGATCCGATCTCTGCCCTTGTTTTGCGCAATCGCGATGCAGGGCCATTTGGCTTACTTAACATGGTGAATGATCGGTCCGGTGGCGATTTCGATAATATCGACGATGTCGTGTCGGAAGAAGAGCGGAACGATTTCATGGCGAAATACAAAAGTGCTGCAGGGTTTGCGAGGGATGCGTTGAACAATGCGCCGCGTTTGATCGCCGCGGGTGCGAAAATCAGATCGCAATAGGTGAAACGGTTATGTCACTCGTGTCTTCAATTATCTGACACGGTATTTCTTTTTGGTAACGTGCGACTACCTAGTGGGTTCAGACACCACAATAATATAGGGTTATGGGAGGTGAGAAGATGAGCACATTAAATTTAGACAAGGCGCATTCAATCATCGAATTTGCGCTAAACTGGCGCAAGGAAAACGGGTTGAATCCGCTTACTGTTGCCGTTCTTGATAGCGCGGGCGTGCTTATCGCCCTTGCACGCGAAGATGGCGCAAGCAATCTGCGTCCAGAAATCGCTCAGGGGAAAGCACGTGGTGCGATCAGTATGGGAATTGGATCGCGTGCATTGTTCAACCGCGCGCAGGAACAACCATACTTCATCCAATCCATGAACAGCTTGGCGAATGGCTCTCTTGTCCCCGTACCTGGTGGTGTATTGATCAAATCAGATGGCCAACTTTTGGGGGCGGTTGGTATTACTGGCGACACATCGGACGCGGATGAAGCCTGCGCCATTGCTGCGATCGAAGCATCAGGTTTTGTCGCTGATCCGGGTTAACTGCGCACAACGTTGATCCGTTTTGACATTTGGCCTCGGCGTCCCTATTTTAGCCCTTCAGACGCCAAGGTATTGTGAGCGAATATCGCTTGCCTCGTCCAATTCGGCAGAACTCCCACTCCAAACGACAACCCCTTTGTGAATGATGTTGTGTTGATCCGCAATTTGCAAAAGGTCTTTCAGGTTTTTGTCGACGATCAAAATCGACATTCCAT
>JAAEZW010000417.1 GCA_018222665.1 Paracoccaceae bacterium | reverse complement strand
AAGTCGCGCCCCAACAGGATAGATTTGTGGCCTTCATCGGCAGCGCTGAAACCTCTGCGTGTTCCTGCCCTGCTTCTGTTAAACTGACGGGTCTGAACCCCGATACGATGTATGACGTGACGCTGGTCAATCGCGATGAAAAAACCGCCGCGTCGCGCGGCACGAACGCTCTTGACACTGGCACGCTTCGATTAAGTGGTGGATTTTTGATGGCACATGGTGTTGATCTACCCAACCAATTTCCAGATAGGATGTGGGTTCTAGAAGGAGTGGCAGCATGACCGAAACAGTCATGAACCCGAATTGGATTGCCGTGGATTGGGGAACAACAAATCTGCGCATCTGGCATTGTGATCAGGTGGGCAATGTTTTGGATGAAACCAAAGTTCAAATGGGCATGGGCACCCTGACCGCGTCAGAATACGAAGGCGTTTTGATATCGCACATTGATCATCACGTGTCAGATGACGTTATAACCGAAGTTTTGGTGTGCGGCATGGCAGGTGCGCGGCAGGGTTGGCAAGATGCGGGATATTTGACCGCACCCTGCGACACGCCCGCACTAAGCCAAGCAGTTACAGTGCATACCGCTGATACGCGAATAATGGTACGCATTCTGCCGGGTATAAAACAGCCTGAGCCTGCGGACGTCATGCGTGGTGAAGAAACACAAATCGCAGGTTTTTTGAAACAAACGCCCGATTACAATGGCCTGATTTGTTTGCCTGGGACCCATTCAAAGTGGGTACATGTTCAAAATGGTCAGGTGGTCGAATTCCAAACCTTTATGACGGGTGAAGTCTATGATCTTTTATCCCGAAATTCGGTTCTGAAACATTCGGTATCGGGCGAAGGTTTCTCACAATCCGATTTTGTCGATGCAGCAAAATCAGCGTTTGAGAACCCTGCTGATGCGTCCTCTCAATTGTTTCGATTGCGCGCGCAACACCTTGTTCATGATACTGATGCCACAGTTTTGCGTGCACGCTTATCTGGCATCCTGATCGGTCAGGAAGTCGCCGCAATGGAGCGTCAGTGGAACCACCTACCAATCACGCTTATTGGCGAAGAAGCACTATGTTCGCTTTACAAATCCGCGCTTGAAGCGGTTGGGACGTCGGTTGATTTGAGCCTAAGTGCAGCACCAACACTTCGCGGTCTTATCGCGATACGAACTGGAAAAGGATAACTATGCAACGCGAATTGATTGCAATCCTACGTGGCATCCAACTAACTGAGGTGCATGACATCACTCAGGCATTAATTGATGCAGGAATTACAAAGATTGAAGTGCCCTTAAATTCGCCTGAACCGTTTCAGTCGATCGAAAAAATGGTCAACGCCTTTGGGTCGGATGCAACGATTGGCGCGGGAACCGTACTTCATCAGGATGAGGTCAAAACGCTTGCAAATATCGGATGCCAAATGGTGATCAGCCCGAATGCCGATCCAGATGTGATCATGGCAACCAAGAATGCGGGTATGTTGTCCTATCCCGGGGTTTTCACCGCAACAGAATGTTTCAGTGCGCTGAAAAATGGGGCAGATGGATTGAAATTCTTCCCCGCATTCAAACTTGGCCTTGATGGTTTCAACGCGTTAAAGGCGGTGCTGCCGAAAACGGCCAATACCTATGCCGTGGGTGGTGTCGGTGCCCCTGATTTTCATGTGTGGAAAGCGGCGGGCGTTACAGGCTTTGGTGTGGGGTCAAACCTGTATAAACCTGGCATGAGCGTTGCGGAAATTGCATCCAATGCTGCAATCTTGGTGGCGGCCTATGACACTGCCTAATTCATCCATTAAACGCACGCTTGGTACGTGCTATTATCCAGAACATTGGCCAGAAAACATCTGGGATGAAGATGCACGCCAAATGGCCGAACTGGGTCTGACTTGGGTACGAATTGGCGAATTCGCTTGGTC
>JAAEZW010000416.1 GCA_018222665.1 Paracoccaceae bacterium | reverse complement strand
CACGAATGATTGGATGACGTCGTTTTATGCCCATACGCCCTCTGGGTTTTTCGTAGAAAATGGTTGGGGTGGACTGTTGATTGATGTCTATACATGGGAACCAAATGAAACATTTGACGGGCCCAGTTTTTGGGGGCATGAACGGCTGTACCTACCAGAAGAAAGCGGTGGTTTGCGCGAACGTATGCAGGATATGGCAATGGATGCTGCAGCGCGGGGTTTGCGCTCTCCTCAGGTGGTTGATTGCCCTTGGCTTTATGCAGAACTGGGCAAATCATAGCAAAAGGCGCGCATTCGTGCGCGCCTTTGTTTAATTGACTGACGCATCAAACCTCGTCCACAATGCCGTTGCTCAATGTGCCAACGCCCGTGATTTCAACATCTACGCTCATGCCCGGTTCCAGATACAGCTGTGGTTTTCTAAACTTACCAACGCCCCCTGGGGTGCCCGTTGCAATCACATCACCAGGAAGCAGTTTGATAACGGTTGACGCATAGGCGATTATTTCAGGGATTGAAAATGCCAGATCATCAATGCCTGCATTTTGCTCAACATTGCCATTAACGCGCGTGGTTAGTGTGCTCTGCGTGACATCCTGAACATCATCTGATGTAATCAATGCAGGCCCTATAGAGCCCGAAGATTCAAAGCTTTTGCCCGGCCAAAATTGTGAGGTATGCGCCTGAAAATCCCGAATGGACCCATCATTAAAGCAGGTGTAGCCCGCAATGTAATCCCATGCGTCATCGGTTGAAATGTGGCGGCCTGCTTTACCGATCACAATGGCCAGTTCCCCTTCGTAATCAAAATCTTTGCTGGCCTTGGGGCGGACCAACGGGGTGCCGTGTCCGACCAACGATGAGGGATGACGAATAAAAATTGCTGGATATTGTGGTTTGTCGCGACCTGTTTCTTTGATGTGCGCCATGTAGTTTAGGCCAACACACAAAATTTTATCAGGGTTCGGAATGGGCGGCAAAAGGGTCACAGATGCAACATCGCTTTCAGCACCGATACCTTCCAATTCCGCCGTTGCGCCCGCCGCCAACACCGCGCGTAAATCAGCGTATTTTGATCTCAACGTGGCGCCCGCATCGCGTACGGTGTCAACCGTCATGGTTCCATAGGTTTCAACACCATTCGGGTCGATAAAAGAGACTAATTTCATGTTACATTCCTCTAAGATTTTTTACACGACAGACTGATTACTCAGACGCTTCGGATTTGACTTTAACATTAATTCGGCGACCTATTCAGGTTTGGAAAACAGCGCTTCATACGACAGTAATCCATCCATCAAATCCGCGGGTTCGAAGGCCGCTGCACAATATCGATCTGGACGGATCAGTAGTATTTCATCACGATGCGTTCGAAGTGGTTTTGCCCAGGGGCTATTGCTGCGCGCTCCTGCACCGCTCTTGTAGGGCAATGCCAATTTGGCCAGCGGCAATCCAAGATAGTCACTCATTGGAAGGCGGTTCATCGCCTCTATGCCCGACTGATCTTGAGCAATAAGAGCAAAGCCAGAGCCCAAAAATTCATCCAGTAACCCAGATCGCCCACCCAATTCAATCTCGGGCTGCGGGATCATTTCACCAACCAAGGACGCCTCATATTTGGGTTCATCAAGACCCATAAACATGCCACGATCGTAGCGTGGCTTGGGTTTGAACTTCATCTTCAAAAGATAGTCTTTCACCGCAGGAAACGGTTGCATGGATTTTACCAATTGCTCTCGAAAGGCAACTTGTTCTGGCTTGATCGGCATAACAACATCGCCCATTGCAACAGCCAGTAAGATCATGCTCCAGGCTGGATCGTAACGCTCTGCCTGATAACTATTCAAAATCGCATCACTTGCACCGCCCAAAAGTACCGTCGCGATTTTCCACGAAATATTCGCCGCATCACGCAACCCCGCATTCATCC
>JAAEZW010000025.1 GCA_018222665.1 Paracoccaceae bacterium | reverse complement strand
GCAATCAAAATCATAAACAATACTCCAAACAACTTCTTCGACTGGAAATCTTAGGGGAGTAATTTTCCTGGATTTAACGTTCCATTTGGGTCGATCGCATTTTTGATTTGGCGCATCATCTCGATGGATACGGCATCTTTGCGCCGGCGCATTGAGGATAGTTTTGATGTTCCAATCCCGTGTTCTGCAGAAAAGCTACCTTTGAACTCCAAGACGACATCTTCAACCGCCTCCATGATCGTATCTTTTAGGTCTGAGTCGTTTCGTGAGGCTGAAACAGAGTAATGAATATTTCCATCACCTAAATGTGCAACGACAAATGTGCGTGCCGCTGCATCGATGCTTGCAACTTTCTTATCAGCAAAGGTGAGGAAGTTTTCAACTTGGTCCAGCGGTACTGCGACATCGTTATTGATCAGATTTGGCAAGGTAAGTGTGAGCTCAGCCGCAGCCTCGCGACGCTCCCACATTTCACGCCGTTGCGCTTCATTTTGTGCAACGACGGCATCAATCACAGCGCCATCTTCGAACATGCTTTCGAGGATTGATTGCAATTCTGAAACGATAATTGTTTGTCCTGTATCATCCGATTTTGCCATCGCGGGAATGGTTGTCCCTACTTCCAACATAATGTTGATATCATGGCTATCTTCAAATGGGGCGCGCGCACCTGGAATGTTGTCTATGTGTCGATCAATGTATGCCTTCGGCATGTATTCAAACGCTTCGACAGCGCCACCTGTGTTCGCCTGTAGATCATTAAGCAATCTAAGCGCATCCGCCAGAGAGCGCACCGCAACCATCGCTGTTGCGTATGCACGTGGTTTTGTTGCCAATTTCAAAACAGCGGCGGTTACAATCCCCAGACTGCCCTCGGCGCCAATGATGAGATTGCGAAGGTTATAGCCAGAATTATCCTTGTGCAGTTCTGACATTAAATCCATCACTTGACCCCTGGGTGTGACCACCTCCAACCCCAAAATCAGGTCACGCGTATTGCCGTAACGCAAAACATTCGATCCACCCGCATTCGTGCCGATCACACCACCGATGGTTGCCGAACCTTTTGCACCAAATGTCAAAGGGAAAACAAGTTCATGATCGTCTACAGCGCTGTGAACGTTGGATAATATCGCCCCAGCTTCAACGATCGCTATTTTGGCATCTTTGCGAACTTTGCGGATCTTGGACATGCGCTCTAAACTGATCACAATGCAGTCTTGGGCGCGTGTCGCCCCGGTAAGGCCCGTGTTTCCGCCCATCGGCACAATGGATAGTTTGTTTTGATCCGCAAATGTTACGACGCGCGCTACCTCATCCGTGCTGCTGGGGCGCACAACGGCGAGCGGCGTCCAATGATATTGTTTCAACCAATCTGCGCTGTAACGTTCGGCGTCATCCCCGTTTAATACATGAGTTCGTCCAACGATTTTGCGCAGTTGATCAAGTATATCCATCCATTTAATCCCATTTTGCCAGGGGCGGAAGGCTCATCAATACAGCATCTGCGTCGTGACCCGTCGCCAACCCGAATTTTGTTCCACGATCATAAACAAGGTTATATTCAGCATAAAGTCCGCGGTGAACCAGTTGGGTGTCTTTATCAGCCTCATGAAAGTTTTCGACGCGACGTTTTTCTACGAGTGGAACATAAGCAGGTAAAAATGCACGACCGATATCTTGGGTTAATTGAAAGTCAGACTGCCAATCGCCAGTGCAACGATCATCCATAAAAATGCCGCCCACACCACGTGCACGGTGACGGTGTGGAATATAAAAATATTCATCGGCCCAGGCTTTCAGTTCAGGATACAAATCTGCGCCATGTGGATCCAAATGCAGTTTTTGTTGATCGTGAAAATGCTGGGTGTCTTCGTCAAACTCAATACAAGGATTCAAATCGGAACCACCGCCGAACCACCACGCATGAGGCGTCCAAAACATTCGCGTGTTCATGTGAACTGCGGGGCATTTGGGGTTCCGCATGTGCGCAACAAGGCTAATACCACTTGCCCAAAACCGTGGGTCTGTTTTCATTTCAGGAATGTTCTTGCGGGCGGCCATCGCCATCTGCGCCTCTTTTCCTAATGTCCCAAAAACCGTTGATACATTGACGCCCACTTTTTCGAAGACACGGCCACCTCGCATAACACTCATTAAGCCGCCACCCGCATCACTGCCGTCGTCGCTTGTTCGTCTGGTTGTTTTGACTTCGAATTTTTTGGGGGCAAGATCGTTAAACGGGCCTTCGGTATGTGTTTCCTCTAGCTCTTCAAATGCTGCAACAATTTGATCTCTTAAAGAGCGAAACCAGCCGCTGGCGAGTTGTTTTTCTTCTGTAAAATCGATTGTCATTTGGTTTCGTTCCTTCATTGTCGCGCCCACATGCGGCGCAGGTATCCTACATTATTGTGAGTTTATTTTCGACGAGATCGACGCGTCGAATGAGGTTTTGACGTTCCAACCTTTGGACCGCTTGTTGAATAAAGCGATCTTCATTGGGTTTGTTGAATTTATCGTTGCTAAGAACGGTTATACTCTCGCGGTCCGCATATCGAATAAGCAATGCGTCCGCGCCGTATCCCTTTTTTGAAACGGTGACGTTTGATCGATCACGGTCCATCACGCGGCACACCGCCATCGGTACAGTTTCGTTGGGGATCATAAGATCATTTTCTTTCAAAGTGCGACGAATACTGTAGTCGAAAAATAGATGGGTCTTTAGGCCATCTCGTTCGAGTTCGTGTATGAATTCTAAGAACCGATCTAATTCCCAATCGACTAGTCCAAGCAGATTATTCCCATCTACAGCGAAGGTGAATTTGTCAGTTTTGCCAAGTTGTTGAGAGTTCTGATATCCGCGTTTGATCTGGATATAGCCTTGGATCAACAAAGATGCGGTCAACAGGTAAATTACCAGCGTAACGATGCTGTCGCGATCAAAGACATATAAAAATAACACTGCGAAGGTCAGCGATGTCCATAGCCATATACCACGCAGTGTCAGGCCGATCAGAATTGTGATCAGACTAATCAGTATGGGAAGTTGGCTGTAATCAAACGCTGGCAATGGCTAAGTGATCCTCTGTCTTTGCTATCTTAGAATAGGCGTGTGTCATTATCCACTGTTTCCACAGATCCAGTTTCACGCATTTTCAATACATGATCATAAAATGTATCTTGGCCCGTGCTTGGCGTGCGTTTGGCGTTGTAATCACCATTTGCAGCATCCCAAACCAACATCGATTCAGTTGCATAATATTTTCCAATATTCATCAACTCTGATTTATCACGCGCCCATTGACTAATTGGTCGTAGCGGGGCGATGAGTGTGCGTAAAATATCAAAAATCTGTGGTGAAACAGATCGCGTCACTGTTGGCTTGTTATAGATTTCGGAAATAATTGCCGCCATATCCGCGGGCGTTAGCGCAGGTTGTGGCCCGCCGATCGGTAGAATTTTGTTCCATGATGCAGGTTGTTGAACTGTGTCTAACATAAAATCTGCCAGATCACGTTTTGAAATCGGTGTGCATGCGGTTTCAGTGCCGTCTCCGAAAAATAGAAACGGCCGATTTTGTTTCACACGTTTAACCTGACCAGTTAGCGATTTGAAATACGCAGTCGGACGTACAATTGAATAATTTAGTCCCGATGTTTGAAGGGCACCTTCGAATTTTAACTTTGCATGCTGAAATGCGAGCTTTGGTTTTTGGACGCAGATTGCAGATAACATCAGAAAAACCTTGGTATCGCTGGACCGTGCACAATTCATTAAGGACATATTCATTTGATAATCAATGTTGTGCGCATCCTTGGCTGTTCCTGTTCTACTGGAAATACAGGAAATCACTGATGCACCCATTGGGATATTGAATACTGTTTTATCTCGTCCAGTCTGAAGTATATCGAGTATCAACCGATCATTTTGCGGCATCGCTGTCTCTGAATTAGGGCGCACAGAGGCATGCACCGTATACCCAAGTTCCAGTGCGCGTCTCACAACCTCACGACCGATGTAACCTGTTGCTCCTGCGACATATAATACTTTTTCAGGCATCTGCTTATTCACCTAAAGATCGGAATTGACTTTACCAAACCACGCCACATTTCACTTCCGGAGATGGAGAGTTTGATATGACAAAAACAGAGATGAAAGCACGGTACAAATCCGCAATTAAAGAGATTGAAGAGCAAAAGCGTGCAAGCTCGGCACAGTCCTATGCAGCAGGTGCGTCAATCTTGACGTATTCGGATAGCAAGGCTTTTGAAACAGCGGCAGTATATGCAAAATTATTCCTCATAGTCGTTGGGCTATTCGCTGCATTTTACATGACGACCCAGAATTAAGTCACAGCTTCTTTGAAGCCTTTGGCGAACAATGCGTCAAAGTGTTCACGGAAGTAGATTTTAAGCCATTCTGTGTGCAGATCAGGCGCAGTTGCGATCAATCGCTCTAATGTGATTGGATCAACCCATTTGTGTGCCATGACTTCATCTGGATTAGGTGAAACGCTTGGTTTGTGTTCGCATAGTGCGACGAATGTTTGGACGACCTCATGTTCGATTAAATCGCCCCCTACATTGGCGCGATATTCAAGTTCACCAGCGGGCAATAGGGTCATATCCCGTATGCCAAGTTCATCCTCAAGCCTGCGATGCGCACAGGCAAGATCATCTTCGTCCCATTCTGGGTGCGTACAACAGGTATTCGCCCATAACCCAGGTGAATGATATTTTGACATCGCCCGTTGTTGGATCAAAAGTTGACCTTGGTAAAATACAAAAACCGAAACGGCTTTGTGCCGAAGGCCTAATTTGTGCACTTCAAGTTTTTCAACGGGTTGCAGCGTCCCATTTTGCCAGGCGGGGATATAGATTGTCATGTGAACTCCTCCGATACGAGTCCAGTCAGGTGCATCAGGTTCTTAAATGAAATCTTCAAGTGTGCAAGTGGTCTCGCTTTACCCAGTTTTTTGTTCATATAGGCATCAAACGTCATGGTCTGGACATCGACGTCGTGGCATAGCGATACAAATCGTTCACGGCGAGAGTCTGTTTTGTAATACGCGTTTTGCATTGCCTCTAGTACGCGGAATACTGTGCCATGTTGTTTGACAAAGTGTTTGCGCGCTAAGCGTAAATGTTTGGGGTTATTTGTGCGCAGCGTCTCGGCAACGGCATGTGCCGCCTGACGGCCTGAACACATGGCATAATAAATTCCTTCTCCCGAACTGGGGGCCACGACGCCTGCCGCGTCACCAGCCAGAACAACATCGTGATCATTATCCCATTTTTTAAGTGGTTTTAGTGGAATGGGCGCACCTTCTTTTCGGATCGTTTCACATTCATTTAACCCAGAAGCTTCTCTTAGGTCCGCTGTCGCCTTTTTCAGATCAAAGCCACTGACACCTGTTCCCATACCGACGGATACGGTTTTGCCGTGTGGGAATACCCATCCGTAAAAGTCAGGTGAAACAGCGCCGTCATAAATGACATCACAACGATGCCCCTGATAGTTTGCGCCACTTTCCGGGGCGTTGATGATTTCATGATAGGCGATGACATATGGGATTTTTTCGGCACCCGGAACTTCGGCTTTGGCAACTTTGCTGCGCGCGCCATCCGCACCGATGATCAATTTGGCGGAAATATGTTCCTGTTGTTTTGTATCATGGCTAAAATATTCAATGACAGGATTGCCAGAAGTGCGATCAACTTTTTCAAATGTTCCGCGATAGAGTGTAACGCCTTGATCTTGGGCACGCTCGCGTAAAAATTCGTCGAATTCTTCACGATCGACCATGCCAACGAAACCGTTTTCAATGGGAATATCAACACTGCGTTTTGTTGGCGAAACCATACGGGCGGTTACAATTTTGGCCTTTAACAGGTGATCTGGGATGTCAAACTCACGAATTAGAATGGGTGGTATTGCCCCACCACATGGTTTGATCCGTCCCGGTCGGTCAAGCAAAGCAACAGAATACCCTGCTTTTGCTAAATCCTCTGCGGCGCTTGCCCCGCACGGGCCACCCCCGACGACAAGTACGTCATACATTTTCTAACCTCCCAGTCAGTGGTAATTCGGATTTTTTATGTATTCGGTTGATGATGGATGAGCTGGCGATCAATGCAGCCCAAACAAACAAAGCGGCTTCGAATGTGAAAACCGCACCATAGGCATTTGCAACGCCGAGCCCGCCCAACCGCATCATGTCCACGAGAATTGTTCCAAGAAGGCCACCGAAACCTGCGGCGATTGCCTGCGCAGCGCCCCAAAGTCCCATGCGTGTCCCTTCGCGTTCTTTCTTGCCGTCACCTGCCAATGTCATCATTGATCCGATTGCGGCAACGGCGAACATGCCATTGAATACACCCAAGCCAACGACTGCAAACTCCAATGGTATCGTCAGTGGAATTTGTCCAAGAGTCATAATCGCGGTCAGCATAAATGCGGAACCCACGCAGCCCAGTTGCACCCAAGCGCGCATGGTGCCAATTTTCAATCCGCTTGCCAAAATACCAACGCATAGCATGCCGCAAAATACGCCTGCATTCTGCAAACCAGAGAGCGAGGTTGTTTGACTAGGTGTGTATCCAAATACCAAACCCGCATAGGGTTCTAGGATTAATTCCTGCATGAAATATGCGGTCATGGACAGAAAAACAAAGACTGTGAATTTTCGTGTTTCATCATGTGCCCAAACATCTTTTAGTTCGCCAATCAACGATGTTGATGTTTGTTTCGTTTTTTGAACGGACACCAATCCACGTTCGATGCGCCAAGTTGCCAAGCAAGTCAGGCCGATTGTGATTGCGGTTAGTCCTAATACGACATTTGTTAGTCGTGCGTGGCTGTATGGCGCAATCAATTGACCCACCAACCCCGCGGTCATCGCAATACCAAAAATCATCATGAGCCACGTGATCATCGCGGCCGCTGGGCGTCGACGTTCAAGGGTATGTTTCGCCATCAGTGCTAATAGTGACGTGCCCGATGCCCCAACCCCAATTCCAATCAACGTATATGCGATAATTGAGAAGGTTGACGCGAGTGCATAGTTAGAAGTGAAAATACTCAGGCTAAATGTGGCCAAGTTCGCACCAAGCGCGAGTATCAGTATTCCCAAGATAATCCATTTTGATCGGTTGTTATCAACATCCGATGCCAAACCCCATTTCGGACGAGAAAGTTGGATAACGTAATGAAGACCGACAAGAAAACCAGGGATAGTTGCCGCCATTGATAGCTCGACTACCATAAGTCGATTGAGTGTTGAGGTCATTAAAACCACAACGGCGCCAAGGCACATTTGTACCAATCCTAGTCGAAAAATCGAAAACCAACTTAGCGTCATTGTGGCCCCTCTTTAATCTAGATACTCGTTAAATGTCTTAGCCCCACGGCGCAGGCCATCATCCCCGATACGTACATCAAGACACCTGTTGCGTTGTACCAAGGGGCGAATTTTTCGGGATCTTTCAGTAGTTTTGCCATCGCTGCCATTTGTCCAATCAACAGCAGAGTGATGCAGATACCGCTGATCACCAAGCCCCACGAAAATAGACATGTGATCATAATGATTTGTGGGATTGCCATTACGGCGCAGGCAACAAGCGCTGCTTTACGAGGGCCCAGTGAGACGGGAAGCGATTGTATCCCAAGTTTTGTATCGCCTTCGATAGCCTTGAAATCATTTAGCGTCATGATCCCATGCGCCCCAATTGCATACAAAATTGCAGCAAGCAAAATTTCAAGCCGAGGCAAATCTTGCAGCATGACCGCCGCGCCAGTGAACCATGGAACGCCTTCATAGCATAATCCCACAAGGCCTGGACCCCACCATCCAGAACGCTTTAATCGTATTGGTTCGCAGGAATAGGCCCATGCGGCAGTGACAGCGAAAATCGTCGCATAGAATCCCCACAGTCCTAACAACCATCCAACATATACTGCGAACGCACTCATACCGAGGGCAATCCAGAGCCCCCAGCGGCCAGGCATTCGTCCAGATGGAATAGGGCGGTTAGGTTCGTTTATTGCATCAACGTGACGATCACACCAATCATTGGCTGCTTGGCTCATCCCGCAAACGATTGGACCGGCCAAAATAACGCCCAAAATAAGAAGTGGTAGATTTGCGTATATCGGCACACCAGATGAAATGACCCCGCAGGCATAGGCCCACATGGGAGGAAACCAAGTAATTGGCTTGAGTAACTCCAAGGCGACCGAGGGTCTTGGCAGCGTCGGAGAGTGTTTAATATTTGTTACACTCATATGTCTATTAATATTGACATAAAGTGAGTCACGCAACCAAAACTTATGACTGCAATGAAATCACTGCTTTAATCAAAAGTCGAAATAAGTTTGATGTTTAAATGTCTAACTTGCTTAGTTTGACATACAGGCTCTGACGGGACAGACCTAGCATTTCCGCCGCGGCTGCGCGGTTATTGTTAGTCATTTCAAGCGCAGCTTGGATGCAAATCTTTTCGATCACGTCGGTTGTTTCTGATACAATTTCTTTCAATGATGCCGTACCTACCAAATCACGAGCTGACATTTCGTCCTGTTGCGCTTGTGTTGTGAAGCGGGCTGCACGGACACGCGTGTCGTCAATGCTCGTCACCTCGCGCACGATGAACGCAATCAACGCATTACGCGCACCGCTATTTTGCGAAACTGATGTTTCAACGTCGATCTTTGTGCCGAAGCCACTTTTCAAATGTGTTGAATACACTTTGACCGAACCAGATTTAGCAACGTTTTCCAGCATCAAGGCCAGATCGATTTGTCCGCGACCAAGGTACTCAGCAAGGTTATTTGAAATTACTTCATTTTTGCTACCCGCATGGACAAGGTCGAGGAAGCGCTCATTGGCATATTGGATTGTACCCTGATTATTCGTGAAGATAATCGCATCGCTGGAATTGTGAAATGCAGATACAAGATTGTTCACAAACTCTCTGTTGTCTTCAGGTTGTGCGGCCTCTTCTGTCAGCCGACACATCAATATACGAATGCCAGCGGTTCGATAAATTTCTGATTTAATCTTAACATCTCTTGGCCCTTCTTCGCTCGCAAAGGAGGCGGTCAATTCGTATTTCCCATGAGCTGCTAAGCTCAGGTTTTCAGCAAAATCGCGCTTTCCTGCTTTGTCGGCGAGACAGGATTGAAGCTTCATCCCCTGCAAATCCGCATGCTCTTTATCAAGCAAATCCGCGAGTGCGTGGTTGGCGTGTAAAACGGTACCAGAGTCGGCATTCAAAAATGCGATAGGTTCTGAGCTACCGTTAAGCAAAATTTTGAAATGTGCGTCAAATTCACGTTTTTCTTCGATGCTGCGTTCGACTGCCATTTGGGCTTGAATCAAACGTTGCTGATTTTCCGAGAGTGAGCGTAAATCTCGTCCAAGCAATAAAATTTTGTCAGGGTCACCCAGTGAGTGAATATTGTATCGCACAGGAAATTGCCAAAGCGCGTTATCCTCGTGGTTTAACTCAAGGCCGTAAAAAATTGTCTCGCCATCTTTAATCCGATCAATGGCACGCTGCAATTTTGGTTTGCTTTCAACAGTGAGGAAGTTGTTAAAATTACAGCCTTCCCAATGTGACAAATTTCCTACCGACTTCTCAGAACTATTGAGAAGGATAGAGTGAACGGTAGCGTTTTGATCAATGAGCAGGGCGATGTCCGATGATGTCGCTAAAATACCCCCAAGGTACTCTGGTTCAATCATTGGAATTGCGCCAAATTCCCAGTCTAAATCAGAATTGCTCTTCATAACCTATTGTCCTCCGACACCGCATCATGAGCACTTTCGAGACTATTCACAATGACGTCAAGTTTGTTGGTCACACGATCAAAAACGTTGGGCACGTCTACACGATTAACTGACGACAAGATGCACCCGCCTAAAAAGACAACTGGCTGATAGGCGTAATTCTGTCTAATTAGGTTGACGCATTGTGCTGAAATTTTGACTGCTTCAAGAGAGCTTGCGGAAAAGAGTATCGCATCAAACTTGTTTTCAAACACACTCTTAATCACGTCTTCTGCAGGCTGGCCTAGGCACATTTTTACTGAAAAACCTAAGCGCCGAAGTTGGTCGGCCAAGACAAGCGCCCCAAGTGTATGTTGTTCAGGTGCGGGTGCGACCAAAAGTATGCATTTTCCCTCGCCACCTAGTACGCTAAATCCACGCTGATGAATAATGTGTTTCAATACCAATTGCAGGTGGGCGCATCCCACGGAGACGGTTGCAAAGCTGAGCGAGTCATTGGACCATTCTTGGCCGTAAATGCGCGCAATTTTGGGAATGCAGTAATCAACGATCGCATCCGCTTGTACCCCACGAGAAATGAGTGTGTTGACGGCAGTCGACGCATCAAATTTATTTGAAAGACAGTAGCCTTCGAGCCATTCGGATGCAGTTTCAATGCGTCTGCTCGTCTCGGGATTTAAATTTCCACGTGCCACGTTCAAAACATCCTTTGCGAGACCCTGAATATCCCCGCTTGATAGTTTCTGTCTTGTTGGCCTTCGGTTGGTTCTATCCATTATTGCCCTCAGTCATAGCTTACAATGGCGACGCGGCAATGGGTTCCAATTAAGTATGCACTTACAGTGGAGTGTCTCAAAACTAACACAAGCTGTCAAATTTAATCTGTTTCTGTTAACGCGCAAATCTTACCCCACCTATATCGATTTAGCTGTTGTTCGCGATGCTCAAACTACAAAATGTAAATATAACAATACATATTTGTGGTAAATGTGTAAGTAAATATTGACATATTTCGCAACCGCGTAATACTTGAAGTGCCAGAAAAAATGGGAGTCGAATACCGGTGCGGGCGCAAACTAAGACTATACCGGGGCCTGAGCCACTCTACACGCCGTCGCAACGTAGGCGCCGGGATGAGACTGTTTGGACATTGGTTCAGGGGATTTTGGCGCCACTCCAATTTTTAGTTTTTTTGGTCTCGTTGGCACTTGTTGTACGATATCTCGTTACGGGGCAGGGATACGAGATCGCTGCATTTTCGATCGTAATAAAAACCGTTGTGTTGCTTGGAATTATGGTAACAGGAGCGATCTGGGAGAAAGTTGTTTTTGGGCAATATCTTCTCGCGCCAGCATTCTTCTGGGAAGATGTCGTGAGCTTTTTTGTTATCGCCTTGCATTTGGCATACGTTTGGGCATTGTTCGCAAATTACCTTTCAGAGCAACAGCTTATGCTGCTCGCGCTGACTGCTTATGCAGTTTATTTAATCAATGCTGTGCAGTTTGTTTGGAAGCTTAGGGTCGCTCGGTTGCAAACAGTTGTGGAGGGTGAATATGCCTAACGATTTGTCACCATCTGCCTGCAGTGCAGCCCCAATATTAAAAGAGCGCGGACAGCATGAAGTCTTCTGTGGGCTGACCTCAATTATCTGGTTGCATCGCAAAATGCAGGATGCGTTTTTCTTGGTCGTTGGATCGCGCACTTGTGCTCATCTTTTGCAAAGTGCAGCTGGGGTGATGATCTTTGCTGAGCCGCGTTTTGCAACCGCTATTTTGGAAGAAACGGACTTGGCCGGAATGGCTGATGCCCACCAAGAGTTGGAGCGAGTCGTTTCAGATTTACTGTCAAGACGATCTGACATTAAGCGTTTATTTCTTGTTGGTTCATGCCCGTCCGAAGTAATTAAGCTCGACCTTGCGACAATGGCAAAAAAACTTTCAAAAAAATATCAACCAGCTGTGAATGTGGTGAATTTTTCGGGTTCCGGCATCGAAACAACCTTTACGCAAGGCGAAGACGCCTGTTTGGAAGCAGTGATTCGCGACCTTCCAAATGACGACAAAACACAACTCGCAGTGCTAGGTGCATTGCCAGATGTCGTGCAGGATCAGATGCTGCGTCTCTTAACGGATATGGGTATCGAAGACGTACTTGTTCTACCGCAACAGACCGCGGGTTCGCCTGCGGGGGTTGGAAAGAACACGCACTTCATATGCGCTCAGCCATTCTTGGGCGCGGCTTATGATGAAATGGTACGCCGTGGTGCAAATGCAATTCACGCCCCGTTTCCATTTGGCGCAAATGGAACGACTGAATGGCTGGCGGCAATCGCAAAACGTTTTGGTGTTGAGCAGGGCAAATTTGACGCGGTAACTGCGGGGCCAAAGGCGCGGGCAGAGCGTGCGATTGCCAAGGTTTCAGAAACGCTAACGGACCGCAGTATTTTCTTTTTCCCTGATAGCCAACTTGAAGTGCCGCTGGCGCGCTTTCTGAGTGATGAATGTGGAATGAAGCTCACTGAAGTGGGAAGCCCATATATTCATCGCGCGCTTGTTGGTGAAGATCTGAAATTGATTGAACATAATGCTTTGATCTCAGAGGGCCAAGACGTTGAAAAGCAGCTCGACCGAGTGACTGCATGTAATCCTGATTTGACGGTTTGTGGGTTAGGTTTGGCAAATCCGCTAGAGGCGCAAGGGTTTTCAACCAAATGGGCGATCGAGTTGGTGTTTAGCCCAATCCATTTTTACGAACAGGCTGCGGATCTTGCGGGGTTGTTTGCCCGTCCAATTGTGCGCTCTGATCTATTAAAAGTTGGGGGTGCGATATGAAGTTGTCAGTTTGGACATACGAAGGCCCGCCCCACGTAGGTGCCATCCGTGTGGCGACAGGCATGAAGAAAGTGCATTTGGTTTTGCACGCACCGCAGGGTGATACATATGCCGATCTGCTATTCACCATGATAGAACGGCGCAATCATCGTCCGCCTGTAACTTATACAACGTTTCAGGCGCGCGATTTGGGATCAGACACGGCAACCTTGTTTAAGGATGCATGTCTTGAGGCTTATGAGCGTTTTAAGCCCGATTTATTGCTGGTGGGCGCGTCCTGTACCGCTGAATTGATTCAGGATGATCCTGGTGGTTTGGCCGAAGCACTGGGGTTGCCTATCCCCGTAGTCGCTTTGGAATTGCCAAGTTATCAGCGTAAAGAGAATTTTGGCGCGGATGAAACCTTTTATCAGATTGTGCGCAAACTTGCGCATCCAGTTGAACGTTCATCGGACATTACATGTAACCTGATTGGCCCAACAGCGCTGGGTTTCAGACATCGTGACGATATTGTTGAAATCACTAAATTACTGAACGAACTTGGTGTTCAAGTAAATGTATGCGCTCCAATGTATGCGACACCTGATGATATCGCTAATCTTGGTCGTGCGCATTTTAACGTGCTGATGTATCCCGAAACTGGTGAAACGGCGTGTCGCCACATGGAAAGAACGCTTGGTTTGCCTTTTACGAAAACAGTCCCGATTGGGGTGTCCGCAACCAAAGAATTTGTGGGAGAGGTTCTGGGCATTATCGGCCACTCGGCGGGCGAAAGCGGCATAGACTCTCGTTTGCCTTGGTACTCTGCTTCGGTGGACAGCACATATTTAACTGGAAAA
>JAAEZW010000415.1 GCA_018222665.1 Paracoccaceae bacterium | reverse complement strand
GCCGACATGATGGCACGTCCCTTGGTAAAATCCCCTTCTACTGCGCAGGCCTGATAAAGGGCGATATGCGCCTCGGGCGCAAAGTTTGATCCGGCACAGACCCAGCTACGCGCGCCCCATGCGAAAAATTCCAACGCCTGATCATCCATGCCGCAGCTAAGCGCGATATGGGGATAATCGCGTGCCAACATGTGCAGACGGTTGGGATCCCCAGAACTTTCTTTGATCGCGCAGAAATTGGGGGAACGGCCCAAACGGTCCAAACATTCCTCATCCATATTCACGCTCATCCGACCGGGATAGTTATAAAGCATCGCGGGCAAATTCGCCTCGCGGTCAATGGCCAGTGCGTGTAACGCGATTTCGCGCCCCGTAGGATAGGCATAGGGCGGCGTTGCAATCAAAATCGCGTCCGCATCGTGTAATTTTGCCTGACGTGCATATTCCACGCTGTCTTCTGTTCGAATGGCCCCTGTGCCGATTATCATGGGAACGCGCCCTGCAATCATTTCTTTGGCAACGCCCATCATATAAACGCGTTCCTTCATCGACATCGCGTAATATTCGCCCGTTGTGCCCGCCACAATAATGCCGTGCACACCTGCGTTTATCAACAGGTCCACAGTTTGTTGCATCGCATCGTGATTCAACGTGAAATCATCAAAAAACGGGGCAACCAGCGGTGTGTAAATTCCTTCGAATTTCATCAATTCCCTCATCGACTTTGACGCCTGTGTGAGTCGTCATTTTGCGCAGGATTTCAAAAAATGTACGCATGTGTCAATATTTAGTTCATGCCTGTATATTTTTTATTTGAACCATTCGCGCTGACAGACTAAGCATAGGGCATGACAGAACCTAAAACCAAAACCAAAGGATGGCGTGGATCGCGCGAAGCGTGGTTGAACGTGGCCAAGGATATTCTGATTGATCAGGGCGAAAGCGCGGTCACCGTTCAGGCGATGGCCAAACGTTTAAAATTGTCGCGCACATCGTTTTATTGGTTTTTTCAGGATCGTCAGGATGTGATGCAGGCCCTGTTGGATTTGTGGGCCGACACCAACACAAAACCTATTCAGGATGCGTCAAACGCCTATGCCGAAACCATGGTCGAGGCGGTGTTGAACGTGACCTACACCCTAATCAGCGAAGTGGAATACGACCCCCGCTTTGACGCGGCGATCCGTGGGTGGGCGATACAATCGGGCGAAGTAAACGCGCGTTTGGTGGCCGAGGATGAAAAACGTGTGGACACCATTCGTAAGATGATGATCCGCCACGGATTTGATCAGGTCGAAGCGGACGTGCGCGCCCACGCCATTTATCTGGTACAGCTTGGCTATACCTCAATGCAGATCAAAGAAGACTGGGAAAACCGCATTGCGCGCGTGCCCTATTACATGCGCACCTTGGCAGGCCTAAGCCCAACAGAGGCAGAATTTGCCCGTTTTCGGGCGAAATTCACGCATCTGAACTCTGCAGAGGAATAAGACTTGCAGCACTAGGTTTGTTTACCTTCTATAATAGATGCGCAAGCATACGCCTTTCGGGACGCGGGTGGGCAAGAGCAACCGCGATAACCCCGAGCAACTGAAATTTGATTGCAGAAACAAAGGGCTGGAACAGAACGCCAAGCTGCCCGAGGTGGCGACAAAAGGCGCCGCCTGTTTTGCCGTAGGAAAACCTACGATTTGACGGGGCGGGAAGCGCCTTGCCAATCTTAGGATTGGCGGGGGGCAAAGAACTGATGGATCAAGATCCAGCCGCAAGAATATGAGTGTTCGCTTTCGCTCAGACCGCGCGAGATCTCAGTGAAAGATACCAAAACGCTCATATACCTTGATCACAAAATTTGCCCCACTCATCCACGGCAACTCGAAAGGGTTTTGGCCCGCGAAAGGCCCAGCCCATGTATTCCACATCGGACAGCAATCGGGCATTTGGGAAT
>JAAEZW010000024.1 GCA_018222665.1 Paracoccaceae bacterium | reverse complement strand
ATTCTGGCGTGGCCTGCAATGTTGATCGGATCAATTGGTGTTGCGATTAAGTTTTTGGACGTCGTGCCCGAAATGCGTATCGGATACATCTACCTGATCCTTGGGGTGCTAAGTGCGTCAACGTCGTTGGTGATTGCCCGCTATATCGGTAAATTTGAATCCAACCCAATGGCGCTGATTTTTTGGCCTAGCCTGCTGATGACATTTGGGGCAGCGGTCTATATATGGGATCAAAACCTGTCCTTCGCCACACAGTCGTTTGAATTCATCTACCTTTATGCTTGTTTGTTTCTGTTCGGACGTTGGTTGTCGATCTATCTGATCAACTTCATCTCTGTGCATCTGATGACCGCGATCTTTAACCTGCAATTCGTCTGGTTCGTGATTATAGGGTACGTGGTCTTTTCCGACGTGCCATCGGATGTTGTTTGGATTGGTGCAATCGTTTTGATTGGGGCAACAACCGCTGTTGCCCTGTGTGAATATCGCGATTCAAAAACGGATGCGGATTAAAGAGAAAAGCTTGTTCCGCAGCCACACGAACTGGATGCATTTGGGTTTTCAATTACGAACCGTGCGCCAATCAATTCGTCGCTAAAGTCGATTACAGCGTTCTGTAAAAAGGGCAGGCTGGCCGCATCGACGAACACTTTTTGCCCTTTTCCTTCTATCACCAAATCATCTGGGTTCTGACCGTCGAGGCGGATATCATATTGAAATCCACTGCATCCGCCGCCTTCCACAGCGACGCGCAGCCCCTTACCTGATCCTGCAGGATCAATTTCAACCAAGCGTTCAAAGGCGCGTTCGCTGACTTTTGGTGGCAACTGCATGATGGTCTCCAAAGGGTTATACATCGATCACATAGGTGATATATAAGCACAGAAAAGCATGAGAACAAGAAAGGCAGCGCAGATGCAGGCAATTTTTGCGGCTGATCCGACAGGAACAAGGGGACGTTTGTTCCTAGAAGCGGAAAGCGCCCATCGCACGCCCTTTCATCGGGATCGCGATCGGATCATCCACTCCTCGGCCTTTCGACGTTTGAAACATAAAACCCAAGTGTTCGTCGAACACGAAGGGGATTATTTTCGCACGCGTCTGACCCATTCGATTGAGGTGGCCCAAGTTGCGCACACATTGGCCAATGCATTGGGATTGAACCAAGAATTGGCCGAGGCTGTGGCTCTGGCCCATGATCTGGGCCACACGCCCTTTGGGCACACGGGCGAAGACGCCATCGATGAACTGATGCAACCCTATGGCGGGTTTGATCACAACGCGCAGGCGCTGAAAATTGTGACGTCGCTGGAAAGATCCTATGCGGAATTTGATGGGTTGAACCTGACTTGGGAAACGCTGGAAGGGATCGCAAAACACAACGGTCCTGTCGATGACCCGCTGCCCTATGCATTGGCCGAGTACAACGCAAAACATGATCTTGAACTGAATACTCACGCCAGCGCAGAGGCGCAGGTTGCTGCATTGGCCGACGATATCGCATATAATAATCACGATTTGCACGATGGGTTGCGTGCGGGGCTCTTTACGGATGATGAGGTGGCCGCGCTGCCCTTGGTCGGACCCTGTTTTGCAGAGGTGGACGAAAAATACCCCAAGCTGGACCTCCGTCGCCGCCGAAATGAGGCTTTGCGCCGTTTCTTTGGTGTTATGGTCGATGATGTCTTGCGTGTGACGCGCGACAACCTATCGGACCTGGATCCCCAATCAGCCCAGGATATTCGCATGGCAGGGCGCCCAATGGCGCAGTTTTCATCCGATCTTTGGGCTGATTTGAAACAGGTGCGCACATTCCTGTTCACGCGCATGTACCGCGCCCCCAGTGTCGTCGCCATGCGCAAGGATGTCAGTGCGAAGGTGCGTGCATTGTTCCCTTATTTCATGGAAAAACCCTATTTATTGCCCATGGAATGGCAGGTTGAATTTGCCCATTCCCCCGATGAACAGACCATTGCACGGGTCGTGTGTGATTATATTGCGGGTATGACGGATCGCTTTGCCTTGCAGCAATATGAACAGCTGTTAAACTCTTAATCAGGTAAGAGATAGGGATGCGATTATGGCGGTAGGGAATTTGGCCGTTGATCCAGTGATGCAACTGGCAACGATTGACGTGTTGGGTGTGGGCGCGCTGTGGCCTTTATTGCGGCGATCATCCTGTTGGCGCGTCCAATCACGGTTTACCTTTCCCTGTTGGGTACCAAAATTCCACGTAGTGAGTGTACATTGGTGGCATTCACAGGTCCCCGTGGTGTGGTGTTGGTCGTCGTGGCGGGATTATTTGGCGAATGGCTGGTTGCCTTGGGTATTGCAGATGGCGCGATGATGGCGCCTTTTGCCTTTGGATTGGTGGCGGTGACTGTTGTCCTGTATGGATTTACATTGACGCCCGTGGCACGGGCCTTGGGCCTATCGGGTGAGGATACGCCGGGTGTTTTGATCGTTGGGGGCACCAGTTTGGGCACGCAACTAGGGGCACTCCTGCGTGATTTGGATGTGCCTGTTGTGATTTCCGATACCAACCACCGAAATTTGCGCAGTGCCCATGATTTGGACGTCTCAGTCTTTTACGGTGATGTGTTGTCCGAAGTCGCAGAGCATATGTTGGAATTGCGCAGGTATGATTACACAATCGCGCTGAACGAGAATAAGGCCTATAAAACCCTTGTCACAACGGATTTGGCCCCTGAATTTGGGCGCAACAATATTTTCCAACTGCGCCGTGATCGCGAACACAGCAGCCGCCATGAATTGCCCTCAACCCTTGGGGGGTGGCCTTTTTTGGGGGATGAAACCTATTCCAGTAGTTTGGACAAAATCTTGCTGGATTGGCGGATGGGTGTCACACGGATCAGCACGGAATATCCATTAGAGCGCTTTCGACATGACAGGCCAGAGGCGGTGATGGTCGCAAGATTGGACGACAAAGCTCGGCTGAAACTTGCGCCCGACTTGGAAAAGCTGACCAGCGCCGGCGGAATGCGCATTTTGCATTTCACTCAACCCTTAACCGCCGATCCAGACAGGCAGGGCGCATCAAAGGACACAATCCTGCATTGACCTTGGGCCACGGCGTGATAAACCGCCCCCAAGACAAAGGATAGCTGCTATGAACCTGTTTTCTGATATTCGTGCCTTGGTAATTGATTGCCTGAATGCCATGGTTGCCGCAGGTGATCTGCCCGAAGGGCTGGATTTTAAAAATGTCACCGTGGAACCCCCGCGGGATGCATTGCATGGGGACATGGCCACAAATGCAGCAATGGTTTTGGCAAAACCTGCTAAGTTGAGACCACGTGATATCGCGGAAAAATTGGCAACTCATTTGGCCAGCGACGCACGTGTCACAGTGGCCGAGGTTGCGGGACCTGGATTTTTGAATATGCGTTTGGGTGCAGATACTTGGCAGGGTGTTGTTTCAACCGTTCTTGCCAACCCACAAACCTATGGTCGTTCGGACATGGGGCAGGGACAGCGCGTGAACGTGGAATATGTGTCGGCCAACCCAACGGGACCGCTGCACGTTGGTCATACCCGTGGTGCGGTTTTTGGCGATGCTTTGGCCAGCCTGTTGGATTACGCAGGCTATGACGTTACACGTGAATATTACATCAATGATGGCGGCGCGCAGGTCGATGTTTTGGCGCGCTCTGTCTATCTGCGCTATCTTGAGGCGCATGGTCAGGACGTCGCGTTTGAGGATGGCACATACCCAGGTGATTACCTGATACCAGTTGGTCAGGCGCTTAAGGACAAAGTGGGCGATGCCTATGTCAATCAGAGCGAAGATGTTTGGCTGGCCGAAATTCGTGAATTTGCAACCGCTGCGATGATGGATTTGATCCGCGAAGATTTGGGCGTCCTTGGCGTCAAAATGGATCACTTCTTTAGTGAAAAATCCCTCTATGGTACGGGCCTCATCGAAAGCGCGATTGATAGCCTGCGCAGCAAGGGATTGATTTATGAAGGTGTGCTGGAACCGCCCAAGGGGAAAAAGCCCGAGGATTGGGAACCACGCGAACAAACCCTGTTTAAATCCACTGAACATGGGGATGATGTGGATCGCCCTGTGCAAAAATCAGACGGCAGTTGGACATATTTTGCCCCTGATATCGCCTATCACTTTGATAAGGTTGAACGGAATTTTGACCTATTGATTGATGTCTTTGGTGCGGATCATGGCGGATATGTCAAACGGATGAAGGCCGCTGTTTCTGCGCTGTCTGATGGGAAAACGCCGCTTGATATCAAACTGACGCAATTGGTGAAGCTGTTCAAAAACGGCGAACCCTTTAAAATGTCCAAACGGGCGGGCACCTTTGTGACCCTGCGCGATGTGGTGGATCAGGTGGGCCCTGATGTGACGCGTTTTGTGATGTTGACGCGCAAAAATGATGCGCCGTTGGATTTTGATTTCGACAAGGTTCTGGAACAAAGCCGTGATAACCCCGTGTTTTACGTGCAGTACGCCAACGCCCGTGTGCATTCCGTTTTGCGGAAAGCAACTGAGATGGGCACGGATGTGTCGGATGCAGCATTATCGGCCGTGGATCGTTCAGGATTGGCGCATGACGCGGAATTGGGCGTTGCACGCAAATTGGCGGAATGGCCGCGTTTGGTGGAAATCGCCGCGCGTACAAATGAACCGCATCGGGTTGCATTTTACCTTTATGAATTGGCAAGCGATCTGCACAGCCTGTGGAACCGTGGCAATGATGAGGTGGCCTTACGCTTTGTCCAAGAGGGCGATGAAACCACAACACAGGTGAAAATTTCGCTTGTCCGTGCCGTTTCTGTTGTTATTTCCGCAGGTCTTGGTATTCTAGGGGTAACTCCAGCAGAAGAAATGCGCTAAAATCTGCATCGCTGTCTGGGGTTATCAGGGCAAAACCTTGAGGACGAGATGGCAGAGCAGTTTTATTCAAATGCGTCACAGGCTGGCGCAGATCAGCATTCTTTATCAGTAGGCTCGATAATACATTGGGTGGGCACTGGCATCAGTGTGGCCCTATTGGCAGGTGGTGTTTACTGGGCCTTTAGCATCGCATCGCGCGATGTCACGCAAATCCCCGTTGTATCGGCACAGATCACGCCCATGCGCGAAGCGCCTGAAAATCCAGGTGGAAAAGCGACGGAAAATCAGGGTTTGAATGTGACACAGGTCGCGGCGATGGAAAATCCACCCGTGGCAGAAACCATTGTTTTGGCGCCTGCGGCGCAACCTCTGTCTGACGATGATTTGCCTGCGGCAGAACGCTTGCAAATGGCAAAGTCTGCGCCCGCGACGGCGCAAGAGGGGGAAACCGAACTTGCCGTTGATGTGAACGCCTTGGCCGATGCGATCATCGCAGGTGAAAAACCCCTCAGCGACATTCAACCCATGCCCGTACGGGTCGAGGGGGCAAACATTGAACAGGCGCTGCGCATGGCATTGGCTGTTGATGAAACGCCAAGTGGCCTAAGCCCACCGCGCACCACCATCCGCCCAAAACTGCGCCCCACTGCAACACAGGCTGCTGTTCGGGTGCCCGCGGCCCCCGCAATCGCAGCAGGCAGCGCCTTGGTCCAGTTTGGGGCCTATGACAGCCAAGCCGTGGCGGAACAAGAATGGACACGGATTTCCGCAAAATTGGCAAGCTTCCTTGGCGCTCAAACCCGCGTCATTCAAAAAGCGGAAAGCGGTGGGCGCACATTCTACCGTTTGCGTGCGGCTGGCTTTAGTGACATTGCAGAAGCACGTCGGTTTTGTTCTGCCGTTTCTGAAAAGGCCGAATGTTACCCAGTCATCGCAAAATGACATCCCACCCACATACTTTAAATGCGGTGATCTTTGGTGTCGAAGGGCCGCGTTTAACATTTTGGGAAAAGGCATTTTTCGCAGATGCTCAACCGTTTGGATTTATCCTCTTCGCACGTAACGTTGAAACAGCGGATCAATTGCGCGCCTTGTGTTCAGATCTACGAGCGGCTGTGGGATGGAACGCGCCTATCTTGATTGACCAAGAGGGCGGGCGTGTTCAACGTTTGGTTCCCCCAATGGCGACACAATTTTTACCCCCCCTTGATCACGCGTCCTCCGCAGGAGCAGGGGCGGTTGATGCCTTTTTTGCGCGCTACGCCATTATCGGCCATGAACTGCGCGGATACGGTATTGATGTCAATTGTGCACCGAATTTGGATATCGCGCGGGATCATACCCATCCATTTTTGCAAAATCGCTGTTATGGGCGCGCGCGCGATGATGTCTCTGCCCTTGGGCGGGCGGCCTATGATGGTTTGTTGGCGTCAGGCGTTATGCCTGTGATCAAACATATGCCCGGTCATGGGATGGCCGTTGCCGACAGTCATAAGGGTCTGTCGCGTGTGATAGAAGATTACGATTACCTGATCGAAAATGACTTTGCGGTTTTTGCAGATTTTTCCGATGCCAAAATGGGGATGAGCGCACATATCCTGTTTGACGCAATTGATCCACTTTGGCCTGCGACGCTGTCACCGCGGATGATTGATATTATGCGCAGGGAATTGGCGTTTGACGGGCTGTTGATGACGGATGATCTGTCGATGGAGGCCTTGCCAGGAACCATTCCAACACGTGCCATGGCGGCACAGCGGGTAGGGGTTGATATTGTTTTGCACTGCAACGGGGATGCAGGTGAAATGCAATTTGTGGCCGAAGTTTTGGAACAACCCACACCTAAAACGCGACAACGCATGCAGGCCGCGATTGGGGCGCGTGATGCACTTGTGCCACAATCGCTTGACATCGACGCATTGCACGCGCAGCTTGGTGCCTAACGCAAAACAGAACCAGGAAACATGAGCGAGCATCACGATCTATTTCCGTCCAACGATGACGCGCAATCCGTGTCTGACAGATTGTCGGCCGAAGCGCTGATTGTGGATGTGGATGGGTTTGAAGGGCCGCTTGATCTGTTATTGACCCTGTCGCGCACGCAAAAGGTTGATTTGATGCGCATTTCCATTTTGGAACTGGCACAACAGTATTTGGATTTCGTTGAACGGGCCAAAGCGTTGCGAATTGAATTGGCCGCGGATTATTTGGTGATGGCGGCCTGGCTGGCCTTTTTGAAATCACGCCTATTGCTACCCCCTGATCCCGCGGATGAGGGCCCAAGCGGCGAAGAAATGGCCGCACATCTTGCGTTTCAGCTTGAACGGCTTCAGGCGATGCGGAATTGCGCCGCGCGCCTTATGGCACGGGATCAAAAGGGGCGCGATTTTTTCGTGCGTGGTATTCCAGAAAACGTCGAAACCGTGCGTACGGTGAATTACACCGCCAATTTGTTGGACTTGATGCAGGCCTATTCCCGTATTCGCACCCGGGATGAATTTCGCCCCTTTGTCATGGATCGCAACGATATTTTTACGATGGAAGAGGCGTTGGAACGTATGCGTGGATTGATCGGATTTGCCGTCGATTGGGTCGATATCTCAAGCTATCTGCCCGATGGATGGGGCGCATCCCCCATGCGCCGTCGCGCGGCAACCGCATCGACATTCGCAGCCTCGCTTGAATTGGCCAAGGCTGGCAAAGTAGAGTTGCGCCAAAGTGAAACATTTGCCCCGCTAGAATTGCGCAGAAAGGCACAAGAGAATGAGTGAACCCGAGGTAAATGCAACCGATACTCTGTTTGAGGCGCCCCCCATGGGCGAACAAGAGCGTATGGTAGAGGCCATTTTATTTGCCTCGGCAGATCCTGTCAGCGTGAAAGAGTTGAATGATCGTATGCCACATGGCTGCGATGCGGCAGAGGCCTTGGTGCATCTGCAAAAACGCTATGAGGGGCGCGGTGTGCATGTCATGCGCGTGGGCGAGGCATGGGCCTTTCGCACAGCGGGCGATTTGGGTTTCTTGATGCAAAAAGAAACGGTTGAAACCCGCAAATTATCGCGTGCGGCCATCGAAACGCTGGCCATCATCGCCTATCACCAACCTGTCACACGTGCCGAGATTGAGGAAATTCGCGGGGTAACCGTGTCGCGCGGCACCATTGATTTGCTGATCGAAATGGATTGGATCCGTTTTGGCCGCCGCCGTATGACCCCCGGGCGACCGGTAACATTTGTGGTGACACAGAATTTCCTTGATCACTTTGGCCTAGAAAGCGCACGTGATCTGCCAGGTTTGAAAGAACTGCGTTCCGCCGGGCTGTTAGAAAGCCGCCCACCCCCTGTTGAGCCCACCCCAACGGACGAGGACGAAGATCAAACGGAGTTGTTTGAGGACTAAGCAGGAATTTTCGTTTCATTCGTCAACAGCGGGTCCGCCTGATAGTTGGGAATAGGGGCGGTTTCAGGCAAAATATTGTGGAGATCACAAATTTTTTGCATGTAGGACCCTTGAGGCGGAATTCCCTGATAGTAGGCGTCGCGCAGGTGCAGTTTTGTTGATCCAAACAGGTGAATAAAGCGCACGGGGCTCGCCTCAAGCTCTGAGTCTGGGTTTAGGTATTCGTGGTTCAAAGCGGAATCAAAATGCCAATAGCGCGAAAAATGTTGTCCGTTGTTGATTTCACCCGTTGTACGCAGGGCCCATGTCAACACATTTGGGCCAGTTGTCGTCCAAGGCAGTGAATTCAGCGTTGGCAAATTACCCTCTGAAATGTGGTTCAACAGTGGGTCAAGACGCGGTTTGCGCCACCAGAATGGAATCGGAACCCGCGTCTCAAGGAAATTGCGCACAAGATACGGTGCGACGGAGTGACTTGGTATTTTCAGGACACAGTTGTTTACGGTGCCCTTTTTATAGTTGATCCCAAAATTATACTCTTTTTCATAATCGATGGGGCGCAGGCAATAGACATCCAAATCAACCCACATGAAATCGATTTTTTGGAACAGATGTACGCGCCAAATATCAGAATAAAAGCCGTTAGAATATCGCATATCGGCGCTTTGAATATCGGATTTTTGATGTATTTCACCTGCGTCGTGGTGTTCGACACAATCAGGTATGTTGTCGACGGGACCTTTGGTGAACAAGTGAAATTTATATCCGTTATCCACGAAAGATTTCATGCACAGATGTTCAAAATTCATAAAATATTAACTGAGTTGTATAAATAATGTTATACAATCCAGGGTAATTTAATTTTCGAATTTTGTCTACTTAAAGTGCTTAGACAACTTTAACCCTTGGCCCTGATAGTTTGATTTCAGCGCCGCGCCGTAAAGTTGTGTGGGCAGTTCCTGCATTCGTTCGTAAACCAAACGTCCCACAACTTGGCCATGTTCCAAAACAAACGGTGCCTCGTGACACCGCACTTCTAGCACACCGCGCGATCCTGTGCCGCCCGCGGCGTCATGGCCAAAGCCCGGATCAAAAAAGCCAGCATAATGCACGCGAAATTCACCGACCATTGCCAAAAACGGTGCCATTTCAGCCGCATACATGGGGGGAATGTGAACCGCCTCCTGGCTGACAAGGATATAAAATGCGCCGGGGTCCAATATGATTTGACCATCGCTGCTGCGAATGTCTTCCCAAAATTCGCGTGGGTTATAGTGGCCGCTTTTATCCAAATCAATCACGCCCGTATGCGGTTTTGCGCGATAGCCGACCAAATCACCTGTGGTTGGTTTCAGATCAACAGAAAATCCCAAACCATCGTCAATCACGGCCTCACCTGACACCAATTTTTGCGTTTCATGCAGGGTGATCAGTTCCGCATCTGACAAAATGGCGTGTCCCACGCGGAACCGAATTTGATTAAGGCGCATGCCAGGGCGCACCAAAACCGAAAAGGAACGTGGGCAGATTTCCGCATAAATCGGCCCAGTGTATCCCGCAGGAATGCGATCAAACTCTGTCCCGTCATCCGTGATGATACGGGTCAACAGATCAAGTCGTCCTGTTGAGCTTTTGGCGTTTGCGACCGCTGTAATGCTTTGGGGCAGGGCAAGCCCCTCCATCAAAGGGACAACATAAACGCAACCCTTTTCCAAAACCGCCCCTTGGGACAGGTCGATCTGATGCATTTCAAAATCTTGCAACCGATCCGCAACACGACGACCATTCCCCGCAAGAAAGGAGGCGCGCACGCGCCATGCCTTTGTTCCTAAACGTAAATCCAGACTGGCGGGTTGAATTTGTCCTTCGGCCAAAGGGGCATCAATCGTGATCTGTCCGCTGTCAATCAGTGCGGCGATGGTTTGATTTGGTAAAACACCAGTCACGTTGTGGCCTCCTTTATAAACAAAACGCCCAAGGCATAGCCTAGGGCGTTTTTGTTGGTCGGGCTAGCAGGATTCGAACCTACGACCTCCCGTCCCCCAGACGGACGCGCTACCAGACTGCGCTATAGCCCGATGCTATATCGCTGTGATAGCGGTTTTTATCCGAAGGACAAGGGCAAATTTACGTTTGCGGGCGAAAACCTTATGCGCGGCGCGCGATCGCGCCATGAACCCGCGTTAATAGGGTTTCGATCGCCGCGGGGGACAGTGTACCACGCTGTGCCGCTTCCAACAATTGATCCGCGCGTGTGTCGGGAAGGGGGGCGGGATCAGCATGCGCATCTGGCTCTGCCGCGGCTTCTGCCTCTGTTTGACCGTCCTTCGTCCAGAAATTTTCACTTGGGCTGTTGGCGAAGAGATCAAATTGATCGTCATCTTCTTTTTCGACCAATCGCACATTCGGGCGCGTGGTTGGTTTTTGCACGTCGTCGGCCTGTTTCGTTTGTTGTGCTGCATCGGTTTCCATGTCCGCAGTCATGTCAACCATTTCCACGGGGGCTTCTGTGACTGTTTCTGTTGGCTCAATCTCTGCTTCAAGCCCTGCTTCCAGCGTGGGAGAGAGATCAATCACATGTTGAACGCCGTTTTCCTTCAGCAGTTTTTGTGCCCCACGGATGGTCATGCCATCATCGTGTAGCAGCTTTTTCAATCCACCGATCAATTGCATATCACGCGGGCGATAATACCGACGCCCGCCTGCGCGTTTCACTGGTTTGATTTGCGAAAACTTACTTTCCCAGAACCGCAATACATGGGTCGGCAGGTCCAGCCATTCGGCAACCTCGCTTATGGTGCGGAATGCATCTGCAGATTTTGGCATCTTCGTTGGCAGCCTTTCGCGTTAGGATTTGTTTCCTTCGGCGACACGCTCTTTCATCAGATGGGAGGGGCGGAACGTTAAAACACGTCTGGGCGGAATAGGGGCCTCTTGGCCTGTTTTTGGGTTCCGACCAACACGCGCATTTTTATCGCGTACGCTGAACGTCCCAAACGACGATAGCTTCACTTTTTCCCCACGAACCAACGCGTCACTTACATGATTTAAAACATTCTCAACCAAATCCGCAGATTCGTTACGTGACAGACCAACTTCACGAAAAACAGCTTCGCTTAGGTCCATTCTTGTCAAAGTTTTTTCGGACATAGCACCCTCCGTTTTCGATGTATGTTAGCCGCTGGCAATTTTCCAAGTCAAACGATTGACCCAGTTCGGTCAATAAAGTGCTAATTTCTAGGAAAAATGTGTTTTACCAGCGTAAAACAACCGCACCCCAAGCCAGACCGCCGCCAATTGCCTCGGTTACAACCACCTGTCCGGGTTGAATTTTGCCTTCACTGACCGCGACAGAGAGGGCAAGAGGAATCGATGCCGCCGATGTATTTCCGTGATTCTGCACGGTTTTCACGACCCGCTCATCTGGCACGCTCATCTTTTTGGCGGTGCCTTGAATGATGCGAATGTTTGCCTGATGGGGGACAACCCAATCCACCTCATCCGAGGTGATTTTTGCACGATCCATTGCGGTTTGTGCGGTGGCTGCCAATTTTTCGACAGCGTGGCGAAACACCTCTTTGCCCTGCATGCGCAGGTACCCCGTGGTCTGCGTCGACACACCACCGTCCACATATAAAATATCGCGGTGGCGCCCGTCAGAATTTAGATCAACTGATAGAATGCCGCGATCCGATTTATCGCCCGTGCCATCTTGGGCCTCTAGGATCAAGGCGCCAGCGCCATCGCCAAAGAGGACACAGGTTGTGCGATCCTGCCAATCCATGATGCGCGAAAATGTTTCCGCACCGATCACCATGACGCGCTTTGCCTGACCCGATACAATCTGTGCATTCGCAGTGGAAAGCGCGAATACGAACCCTGCGCAAACCGCCTGCACATCATAGGCGAAACCACGCGTCATCCTAAGGCCATTTTGCACCATGGTTGCAGCCGATGGAAATGTCAGATCAGCTGTAGATGTGGCCACAATAATGGCATCCAAATCATCGGCCACCATGCCCGCCGCGGTCAATGCGCGATTGGCGGCGTGGATGGCCAAATCGGATGTCGTTTCGTTTTCGGCTGCGAAATGACGTTGATGAATTCCTGAACGTGATACGATCCATTCATGGCTTGTATCCAAGGTGTCTTCAAATTCAGAATTGGGCACGACGCGCTCAGGTAGGTAATGTCCAATGCCACGTACAACCGCCCGTATCGTCATTCTTGTTCGCCTGTTTTTTCGCTTGGTTTTGTCTCATCCTGCGCCAATGTGGGGGTGGATGCAACCCGTGCGGCGACTTTCTTGGAAAAATCAGATTGGGCCAGTTGGAATGCCAGCTTGACCGCCGCTGAAACGCCTGTTGCATCCGCAGATCCGTGGGATTTTACAACGGTACCATTCAGGCCCAAAAACACACCCCCATTGACGCGTCGTGGATCAATCCGTTTTTTCAAACGCCGCATTGAGGTTAGCGCCAAAAGTGAGGCAAGGCGCGATAGGGGGGTATAGGCAAAGGCTTCGCGCAAGAGCGTTCCAATCAAATTTGCGGTGCCTTCACCCGTTTTCAGTGCGATATTGCCCGTGAACCCGTCCGTGACGATAACATCGCATTTTGTGCCTGGGATATCGCCTCCTTCAACAAAACCGACGAATTCAAAATTTGCATCATCTGCAAGCGATGCGATCAGCGCATGCGCCTCTTTCAATTCTGCGCGGCCTTTGTGTTCCTCGGTGCCGACGTTCAAAACCCCAACACGTGGGTACTTGATGTCCAATCCGTTGCGGGCATAGGACACGCCCATCAACGCATATTGGCACAGGTCACGCGCATCTGCACGCACGTCTGCGCCCACGTCCAGCATAATGTTAAAGCCCGTGGGATTTTGCGATGGCCACAAAACTGCAATCGCGGGCCGATTGACACCCTCAAGTTTGCGCAGGCGGATCATGCTCATCGCCATCAGCGCGCCTGTGTTTCCGCAGGACACGCAAACCTCGGCTTCGCCTGCACGCACAGCCTCAAGCGCGGACCACATCGATGTATTACGCCCTGTGCGCAGCACTTGACTGGGTTTGTCATCCATCGTGACCACATCCGTCGCATCACGGATTTCAACGCGCCCCGCCAATACACGACGGCGATTGACCAGAAGGCGCAGCTCTACCCTGGATCCATGCAGAATGAAATGTAGGTTAGGATTTATTTTGGCAGAGTGAGAAATACCGGCGACAACCGCCGCCGGTCCCAGATCGCCACCCATTGCATCAA
>JAAEZW010000414.1 GCA_018222665.1 Paracoccaceae bacterium | reverse complement strand
ATCGTGATTGGTCCAAGATTACGAGCCTTGTTGAACTCTCTCACGCGGGCAAAGACATCAACGCCGATTTGTCGATATAAATCAAGCAGATCCACAAGCACCCAATTTTCGCGTATTTTGCCATTTTCCACTCGCCAAAAATCAAGCGAGCGTAATAGCACTTCTTTTCCGGCAGGGGCTATCCCCATCCAGCCGTCATTTGATAAGGTCAGACGCATATTGGGCCAGCCGGTTTCACAAACATAGTTTCCTTCGGCGATCCAATGTGACATGAGATCCCCCATCGCATCAAGCTTTCGATCAGGCATTGCACGTAAAAAGGGAATTTGGTGCCAGTGACGAAACCCATCCACCCCGCGATTTGTTCCAATACCTGCGGGACCGTACCAATTATTTTTCGGGTGCCAATACTGATCTAGCCGCATTACCTTAGGATCAGGATTGGCTGGGTGTTTGCACAAATCTGTCAGCATATTGATCACATGCCGCATCGTGCTTGATCCATCCCCAGTTGCAGTCAACCCATCTTGGGTCATAGGCGCTGGGGTCATCAAAAACTTGCCCAACTGAGGCGCCATAGGCCAAGCGTTTGCTTGCATCATCAATTCGGGAATGTCCCAGATTGCTTGAACCTCAACAATTTTGCCACCTTCGAGTCGATAAAATTCGTGATAGCGCATATGCGCAAGGTGCCCCGTCGGTGGAATTTCCAGAATTGGCATGGTAAACGTGCCAACGTAATTGCCCATTGTTCCGACCCAGTCTTGCCCTTCGGGAGTTTGCCCGGCCAAAACAATCATGTCGCGACGTTCTAAATCAGGCATCGCTGTCAATAACGGCGTGTAGATCGCATCGTACAGCTCATCGGGACCAATACAGTCGCCAAAGGGATGACAATAACGTCCATGGGCATTTTCGTCCATCACATGATGCAACTCCGCACGCACCGATTGTTCCGAAAAATCGGACAAGGCCTTTAGCAAAGGCGCAATATCTTTTTTCAACTTTTCGGAATACCGGATCATTTGTGAAGCACCCTATTCCGCGGCCTTGCGACGCGGTGCGCCTTCGCCATAGGGAACATTTACGCCACCATACCGGCGCACACGGATATTGCATTGTTCGGCATGACCGACAAAACCTTCTAGCATACACAGACGAGAGCCGTATTCACCAATCATCGTTGCCGCTTCATCGGTCATAACTTTTTGATAGCTGTGTGTTTTCAGGAATTTCCCAACCCACAGTCCACCAGTATATCGTCCGGCCTTTTTGGTGGGTAAAGTGTGGTTCGTGCCGATAACCTTGTCGCCATTTGACACATTTGTTCGAGGCCCAAGGAACAGCGCACCGTAACAGGTCATTTTTTCAAGGAACCAATCATCTCGGTCCGTCATGACTTGAACATGCTCAGATGCAATGTCATCTGCAACGGCCAACATTTCGTCATATGTATCGCACAAAATGACCTCTCCGTAATCTTGCCAGCTAACGGCGGCGGTCCCTGCCGTTGGCAGAATTTTTAAAATGCGGTCAATTTCAGACAAGGTTTCTTCGGCAAGTTTACGGGAATTCGTCACTAAGACAGCGGGCGAATTATACCCATGTTCCGCTTGTCCTAAAAGATCGGTCGCACAGAGCTCGGCATCGACAGTATCATCTGCGATCACCATTGTTTCGGTCGGACCTGCAAATAGATCAATGCCAACACGACCAAAAAGCTGTCGCTTGGCTTCGGCGACAAAGGCATTCCCTGGTCCCACCAACAGATGAACGGGATCAATGCTTTCGGTTCCGATAGCCATTGCGCCTACGGCCTGAATGCCGCCAAGTACGTAAATTTCATGAGCTCCGCCAAGATGCATTGCTGCAATCACTGCTGGATTTGGTGCACCGTTGAACGGGGGTGTGCAGGCGATTATCCGTGGTACACCAGCGACTGAGGCGGTCGCTACCGACATGTGTGCA
>JAAEZW010000413.1 GCA_018222665.1 Paracoccaceae bacterium | reverse complement strand
GGGGTATGAGGATTTTCGCGCTCCCTTCCGCGATGCAATCCGTGCAGGCACCGTTGATTTGGGCGATCGGGCGCGTTGGTTACAAGAAATTGCCAAATCGGGCGATTTAGGCGGGCTATATGCCGATATGGTCGGCGCGGCACTTAAAAATGTTCAGGACAGTTTTGCTAACCTGAGCGTTGATCAACTTGAGGCTGCGGCCAAAGCAATTTGGAATTCGCGCAACGTCTATACCATGGGTGTGGGCGTTAATCACACGAATGCACAGAACTTTACCTATCTTGCCTCGACAGGGATGGTTGGGTTTCATGCAATCCCCAAGGCTGGATCCACCGCAGTTGATGATATGGCATGGGCGGATGAACGCGATGTGTTGATTGCCATGACCATGCGCCCCTATCGCCGCGAGGTGGTCGAGGCAGTAAACATGGCCATTGCCCAAGGGATGACCGTTGTCGCCCTATCCGACAGCCCCGCAAGCCCCATTATACGTGCAGCACAGCACGGGTTTATCGTGTCGGTTGAGACACCCCAATTTTTCCCATCCTCTGTCGGCACGCTTGCGGTGCTTGAAACCTTGCTTAGTTTTGTGATTTCTGTAGCGACGGGCGAAATCGTCGACCGAGTCGAAACCTTTCATCAACGCAGAACCGATCATGGTTTTTATGAAGAGGATCCTTCATGACATCCACCCCAACGCGATCCCTAGCGGCCAAATACTATACCGATCCTGAGGTGTTCAAAATCGAAACCAATGGATTATTGACGCGCACATGGCAATTTGCAGGTCATGCCAATCAGCTTAAGGAAACGGGTGATTATTTCACCTTTGATATGGCGGGTGAAAGCCTATTTTGCATCAAGGGGCGCGATGGTGAAATCCGCACCTTTTATAACGTCTGCCAACACCGCGCACACCAATTGGTCAGCGGTCAGGGACAAACGCGCGTTGTTGTTTGTCCCTATCACGCATGGACCTATGAATTGACAGGGGAACTGCGCGCAGGTCCGAATATCAAGGCGGTCGAAGGGTTTGATAAATCATCCATTTGCCTAACATCTGTGCGCACCGAAATTTTCTTGGGCTTTATCTTTGTGAATTTGGACAATGATGCAAAACCCATGGATGACTGGTTTCCAAATGTGCGCACAGAATTAGAAAGCTATATCCCTCATTGGGACACGCTGGCGCCGTTGGAGTGGGTGGAAATTCCGGAAAACTGCAACTGGAAAGTATCGGTTGAAAACTATTCTGAATGCTATCACTGCACCCTAAACCACCCAACTTTTTCAACAGGTGTTGTGCGCCCGGAAACCTATGACATCCAACCTCAGGGCTATTGCCTGCGTCACACAACCGAATGCAACAGCATGGATGAGATGACATATGACATCAATTCGGGCTTTGACAAAAATGACCAATATTCCAGCTGGTTCCTATGGCCGATGTTTAGTTTTCAGGTCTATCCAGGAAACTTGTTGAACACCTATCACTGGCGTGCAGTGGACGCGCATCACGTTGTGGTTTGGCGGGGTTGGTATTCTGTTGGCGGCGAAGAAAATGACATCGTGCGCCAAATGGCGATCCAAGATCGTGAAACCACTGTGGCCGAGGATATTGGTCTGGTCGAAAGCGTGCAACGCGGTTTGAAATCACGCGGCTATGTACCGGGCCCCTTGGTGGTTGATCCCAAATGTGGTGTGAACTCTGAACACTCAATCCTAACCCTACAACGCTGGATGAAAGAGGCCGTTGATGTTTGAAATTAAACCTTATTGGCGAAATTATATTGATGGGGCTTGGGTCGATGGGGGCGCAGGCCGCATTGATGTAACGGACCCTGCGACGGGAAACGTGATTTCACAACATGCTTTGGCCGATGCAGGTGACGTGGACCGCGCCGTTATGGCCGCGCGGCGTGTGCATTTATCAGGGGTCTTGACCGATCTGCGCCCAATCGAACGGGGT
>JAAEZW010000023.1 GCA_018222665.1 Paracoccaceae bacterium | reverse complement strand
GCTTCACAAGCGGCCGCAGAAGCAAAAGCCGTTGGATCTAGGGAACGCTAATGGAACAAATAGAAATTGGGCTTTGGGTCACCGCTGGGCTGCTAGTGCTTGTCGTTGCAGGCATGAGAGTGGCTTTTGCAGCTGCCTTAGCCGGGGTAGTTGGCCTGGTGTTAATATTTTGGGCTAAAAAAGACTTTGACCCTGAGAAATTTGGGTGGGCGCTTACTGTTGCCGTGAAACAAGCTGGTCAAGTCCCACATTCAAAAGTTGCCAGCCATGAACTTAGCTTAATCCCGACATTTATTTTGATTGGTTACCTTGCTTATTATGCAGGTTTGACACAGTCATTGTTTGAGGCTGCAAAACGCTGGATCGCTTGGTTGCCGGGTGGCTTAGCCGTTTCAACCGTGTTCGCTACGGCGGGCTTTGCAGCTGTTTCCGGTGCGTCAGTTGCGACAGCTGCAGTGTTCGCTCGTATCGCTATTCCTGAGATGCTCAAAGTTGGTTACCGCAAGCAATTTGCTGCTGGAGTTGTGGCCGCTGGTGGGACTTTAGCATCACTAATTCCACCGTCCGCTATATTGGTCATATATGCCATTATTGTTGAACAGAACGTCGGAAAGCTATTACTTGCAGGGTTTATTCCTGGTGCATTCTCTGCAGTTGTTTACGCTTTATTAATTATAGGGATGGCGGTTATTTTTAAATCAGTAGGCCCCCCCGTAACTGGGTTTACATGGAAACAGAGATTAGAATCTTTGCCTGGGGCGCTACCTATCGTTGCCGTGATACTTATTATTATTTGTTTCGTTTACAACCCCTTTGGAGAAGATGCATGGGGTACACCTACAGAAGGCGGAGCCATTGGTGCATTTATAGTTTTCTGCATGGCAATGTGGCGAAAAATGCGTCTTAACGAATTCAAGGACGCTCTGATAGAAACCGCAAAGCTTACCGTCATGATCTTTACGATCATTTGGGGCGTACTGATCTTTGTGCGGTTCCTAGGTTTTGCGGATTTGCCCGGAGCATTTTCGGATTGGATCACAAGCCTGAATGCATCACCGCTGCTCATATTGGTGTGTATCCTATTAGCTTATGCAGTCTTGGGTATGTTTATGGATGCAATTGGGATGTTGTTGCTGACGCTGCCAGTTGTGTATCCTGCCGTGATGGCACTCAATGGTGGTGAAGATGTAAGCGCAGCGGAAAGTGCATTCGGAATGTCAGGTGAAATGTGCGCTATATGGTTTGGGATCCTGGTTGTAAAAATGGCTGAGTTTTGCTTGATCACGCCTCCGATCGGCCTCAACTGCTTTGTGGTTGCGGGTGTACGTGACGATTTGTCGGTTCAAGATGTGTTCAAGGGAGTTACTCCATTTTTTATTGCGGATGCGCTAACTATCGCAGGTTTGGTAGCATTCCCTCAAATCGTGTTGTGGCTGCCGTCGCAGGTATAGGATTTTCAAACGACGCGTCTGCGTATTGTGTTTATTGAATAACCAATATTTCGTCGGATAGCAGTTGCTTTCGAAGACTATTTCCGCGTATTTGACTTGCGAAGCGTAGCTCAAGGCGTAGATATGACCCAAGATGATATAAATGCAATTGCTTCACGAGTGATTTCGATTGAAGCGGATGCGCTGCGTCAAATGGCGGGGGATTTGCCCAGTGATTTTGTAGGCGCGGTTGAGGCGGTTTTGCAAACCAAGGGCCGTGTGATTGTATCAGGCGTCGGTAAATCGGGACATATCGGCAATAAAATTGCCGCAACTTTGGCCAGTACAGGCACACCCGCCAGTTTCGTTCATGCAACAGAGGCGAGCCATGGTGATTTGGGCATGGTGACAGCGGCAGATTTTTGTTTGCTGATTTCCAATTCGGGGGAAACATCCGAACTTCGTGATATTGTCGCCCATACGCGTCGTTTTGGCATTCCGATGGCCGCGATTTCATCAAAGCCCAATAGCACGCTGATGCAGGCGGCCGATTATAAACTGATCCTGACGCAGGCGCCCGAGGCCTGTTCCATTGGCATGGCGCCGACCACATCCACCACACTGACGTTGGCCTTGGGTGATGCACTAGCCGTTGCGCTTATGGAGCGGCGCGATTTTCAACCCGAAGATTTCAAGGTGTTCCACCCGGGCGGCAAACTTGGGGCGCAAATGGCAACGGTTGCGCAGCTGATGCACCGTGGCGATGCGCTGCCTATCGTTGATCATAAAACCTCTATGCAAGACGCCCTCATCACGATGACATCCAAGGGGTTTGGCATTGCCGTTGTAATCCAAGAGGGTGCATTGTTGGGTGTTGTCACCGATGGCGACTTGCGTCGCCATATGGATACCTTAATGCAGGCAACGGCGGGGGATATTGCGGGGCAAAACCCCGTGACAGTCACGCCAAATATGTTCGCAGCCGAAGCGTTGAACATTATGAATACAAGAAAAATCAGTGTGTTATTGGCGGTGGATCAAAACAACATGCCCATTGGCATCCTTCATATCCACGATCTATTGCGCGCAGGTGTTGCTTGAAAACCGTTATCATTATTCCCGCCCGCTATGCCTCAACCCGGTATCCAGGAAAACCATTGGTGGAAATTACCCTGCCTGATGGGGCGCGCAAATCCCTGATCCAGCTAAGCTGGGAGGCGGCCTGTCGTGTTACGGGTGTCGATGCGGTTTATGTGGCCACTGATGATGTGCGCATTCGTGACGCCGCACAGGCATTTGGGGCGGATATTATCATGACATCTGAAACCTGCCGCAATGGCACCGAACGTTGCGCCGAGGCGCTGGCAAATGCGACCCTAGACGCGGATTTGATTGTGAATTTACAGGGCGATGCCCCCCTGACACCCCATTGGTTTGTCGAGGATTTGATCGCCGCCATGAAACAGGATGAGACAGCGCAAATGGCCACCCCGGTGCTGCGCCTTGATCGGGTTACATACGGCCATTTTACCACCGACCGCCGAGAAGGTCGGGTGGGGGGAACAACAGCGATTTTTGATAAAAACAACCACGCCCTTTATTTCTCCAAAGAGGTGGTGCCCTTTATGGATATCGACAAATGGCCTGCGGATGCGGAATTGCCGGTGTTCCACCATGTTGGGGTCTACGCCTATCGCCCCGCAGCGCTAAGCGCATATATGTCGTGGCCTGAGGGGTCGCTGGAACGCCTGGAAGGGTTGGAGCAGTTGCGGTTTTTGGAAAACGGCGAAATCGTAAAATGTGTCGAGGTTGAGGGGCGCGGCCGCGTCTTTTGGGAATTAAACAACCCCGAAGACGTGGCGCGTATCGAAGGAGTGATTGAACAATGAACACGCAAAAAACAGTGATGGTTGGGGATGTACTCTTTGGCGGGGACAATCCGATTGCCTTCATCATGGGGCCGTGTCAGTTGGAAAACCGCGATCACGCCATGATGATGGCCGAACGTGTGGCAAATGCCTGTGCGCCTACGGGATCAAAATTTGTCTTTAAAACCAGCTATGATAAGGCGAACAGATCCTCAATCACATCGGCTCGTGGTATCGGCATGGACGAAGGCCTGCGCATTTTGGGCGAGGTGCGCGACACCTTCGGCTGTCCTGTCATTACAGACGTTCATGAAGTCAGCCATTGCGCCCCCGCAGCCGAGGTGGTGGATATTATCCAAATTCCTGCATTCCTGTCGCGTCAAACGGATTTGTTGTTGGCGGCGGGGAATACGGGCAAGCCGATCAATGTGAAAAAGGGTCAGTTTTTGGCCCCATGGGAAATGCACAACGTCGCTGAAAAAATTGCCAGCACGGGGAATACCCAGATCATGCTGTGCGAACGCGGCACATCCTTTGGCTATAATACATTAGTCAATGATTTCCGTGGGTTGGAAACCATGGGCGAAACGGGATATCCTGTGATTTTTGATGCAACACATTCGGTGCAACAACCGGGTGGGCGGGGCAATTCATCGGGGGGCGAACGCAAATTTGTCGCCGCCCTTGCACGCGCGGCCTGCGCGGTTGGTGTGGCCGGTTTGTTCATTGAAACCCATCAGGATCCTGACAATGCGCCCTGTGATGGACCCAATATGATCCAGATTGGCGACATGCCCGCATTGATCGCACAACTGCGTGATTTCGATGCACTGCGAAAAGGGCGATAGCCCCAAAACATTATTGAACAACAGTGGATTGTTCCTTAACTGCATGGGGACAGGAAGGGAGATTTCGCAATGATCGAAATGGTGATTGCCTTGGCAATTGTGGGCGCGGTTGCGGGCGTCATTGCGGGGCTTTTCGGTGTCGGGGGCGGCATGATTTTGGTGCCTGCGTTTTATTATGCCTTTACCACCTTGGGCTATACGCATCAGGATTTGATGCAAATTTGCCTTGCTACATCGCTTGCCACGATTGTAGTGACATCTTTGCGTTCGCTCAGCGCCCATAACAAACGCGGTGGCGTGGATAGGGATGTTCTGCGCACATGGGCTCCGGGCATCATGATTGGCGCATTGGTTTCTGTAGCCTTTGCGGCGCAATTACGCTCTTCCACTTTGCAATGGATATTTGGCGGTTTGGGGATGTGTATTGGCCTTTATATGGCCTTTGGCAAAACCGAATGGCGCGTTGCGGATGATATGCCAACGGGAGTACGACGCGCGATTTATGCGCCACTTGTGGGCTTCTTTTCTGTGCTGATGGGTATTGGTGGCGGATCACTGGGTGTGCCGACCATGACATTGCACGGCATGACAATCCATCGGGCGGTTGCGACATCCTCGGGGTTTGGATTGCTGATTGCGGTCCCGTCCGTTTTGGGGTTTTTCTTTGTCTCGCTTGATCCCATGCTGCGTCCCCCTATGACAGTGGGGGCCGTTAATTTGGCGGCCTTTGGTCTTATTATTGCAATGACACTTGTGACAACGCCTTTGGGTGTGGCCCTTGCGCATAAGATGGAGGCAGCAAAGTTGAAGCGATTTTTTGCGATATTCTTGGTCTTTGTCGCGGCCAATATGTTGCGCAAGGCCATGGGATATTAACGCGATGTTTGGGTCCACAGGATGGCGGCGCGTCGCCTATGATCCGCGCCTGGCCCAATGGGCGAAACGCGCGCGTCAAATCGCGATTGGCGTAGCCCAAGACCCCCAAATGCGCGCAAATTGGCTGGTCTGTGAAAGCACATGGTTTGTCGGGGTTGATGCATTGCCAAATGCAGCAAACGGAAATTTGCCAGGTGTGGAATTTCCCGCGCGTCTGCGCAGCCTGTGTCCCGGCCCCTATCATAAGGCGCAGGTGTCCATCACCTATCCCGGTTATCCAAAACCGCGCGAAGGCGAAAGCGACGCCGCGTTTCAGTTTCGCAAAAATCGGGATGCGGCCCATGTGGACGGGATATTGGGCATTGGATCGCCCAAGCGGCGCTTTGTCCGCGAACCCCACGCCTATATTTTGGGCATGCCGCTGAATGATTTTGATGCAGGGGCCAGCCCGATGGTGGTTTGGGAAGGATCACATCAGATTATGCAAGACGCGTTTCAGGATGCATTTGAAGGCCTAACCGACGCCCAAATCCGCGAAACGGATATCACAGATCTGTATAAAGAGGTACGCAAACATGTGTTTAACACCTGTAACCGAGTCGAAGTGCATGCGAATGTGGGCGAGGCCTATGTCCTTCATCCGATGTGTTTGCATGGGGTCGCGCCGTGGGCGTCCAAGGCCACAGCGCAGCCAGAGGGCCGCATGATTGCTTATTTCCGCCCAGAAGTGCGGTCAGCATTGGATTGGTTGAATATTGGCCAGCACCGCTGCGGTTTGGGCGTAGCGTCGATTTATCTGCGCTTCAAACGAGCGGCGCGGCCGCCGCGGCGTACCTTGAGTTGATCGGCGCGCGCTGGCAGATCGTCCATGATATTGCGGCGGGCCTCGGGTGTCATGCGTGACCAATCGGTGATTTCATCAATGGTACGATAACAGCCTGTGCAAATGCGAGTTTCAGGATGCACGACACAAATCTGCACACAGGGTGATTCAATTTCATCACGTTTCCAAAGGGGTGTGTTCATTTTATGTGTCTGCTCGGTTTATGTGCTGAATACGATCTAGCGTCCCCTGTAGGATATACGATGCAGCCACATGGTCAATAACTTCAGAGCGACGTTTTCGTGTCGTATCCGCCTCAAGCAGGGCCTTTTCCGCCGCAACCGTGGACAAACGTTCGTCCCAAAAGGCGATTGGCATATCATGCAGGCGTTCAAAATTGCGGGCAAATGCGCGCGTCGCCTGACATCTGGGGCCTTCGCTGCCATCCATATTGCGGGGCAGGCCCAGAACCATGCCCGCGATCCCGCGTGTTTTGATGATCGCAATTACCGCCTCGGCATCTATTGAAAACTTTTTGCGCTTGATCGTTTCCAATGGGGTTGCAACCGATAGGAACGTGTCACTGACCGCAATGCCAATGGTTTTCGTGCCTAAATCCAAACCAATCAGTGGCAAAAGGGGGGGCAGTGCCTTTGCGAATTCGGTTATGTCGTCTGTGATCACTCGATCGCCCCTGCGCTTTTTGCGGCGGCGCGCAGTTGGTCCATCGCGCCCTGATCGCCGCCAAAGACGGCTTGGGCCTCGGTCCAGATTATTTTCGCGTTTTCGACTTCGCCCAAAATGCCATAGGACGAAATCAGGCGTGCCCATTCTGCGGCGCTGCCGCCCTCGGTTGCCAAACGGTCTGACAATTGCGCCACCATCAAACGGATGAAGTCCTCGCGATCTTCTGCGGACATATCCGAGGCGGCTTCGATATCCGCGGCACTTGGTCCTTTTAGGCGCGGGGCAGGCAGTTCAAAATTCACAGCACCCGCCATTGCGGCGACTTCTTCAATATCTTGGCGAATGAATTGTTGCCATGGGGCCTCTGGATCGCCCTCATTCAACAAACGCCGCCATGTGCTAAAGGCCACGTCCGCGCGATCATTTTGCAGCATCATCAAACCCATGTAATAGAGCGCCCCTTCGTTTGCAGGATCGCGGGCCAATGCGGCGCGCAGAGCGTCCTCTGCCTCGGGTGAGACATACATGCCAGAGGCGAAAATCATCAACTGACCATATTCAAAGAAATCTTCTGCACCTGCCTGACCGCCCAAGATATCCAAGATCCGTTTTTGCGCACGCAAGGCTGCGCGATAATTTTCCAATCCCGTTTCAACGCCCACCAAAATGCGGTGCCCTTCGATATCATCGGGGCGCTTTTCGACCGTTTCGCGCAGTTTTTTGACCAAATCGGCATATTGCCCCTCGGCCTCATTCAGCACTTCTGCTGGTAATCTGTTCCAAACATCTGCTTGGGTAGCGCGGTTTTCGCGCATCTCAGTCGCGCGGGCAAAACGTTCGGCGCGGGGGAGGTCGTCATATCCTGGAACACCCAATTTCGAATAGGTCCACAAACCACCGCCCAAGAGTGTGACTACAACAATCGCAACAACAACGGCGACCTCGGTCGCGGACATGGGTTTGGGGGCGATTTTTTGTGCGTCGTCTGCCGCCAAAATACGGCGAGACACTTCGGTGTGCAGTCGCTTTGACTCATCTGCCGTTAGGGTGCCACGCGCCTCATCACGTTCTATTTCGCTTAACTGATCTTTGTAAATGGCCAGTTGCGTTTCGCTTTCGTCCGTCGGCACGGGCGAAATCAGGGTGCGAAATAAGAAAAAGGCAAGGATAAGTGCAGCACCCGCTGCGATGATCCAGAACGTCATGTCCCCTCCATATCAATTGCGACATATGTAACGATCATGCTGTTGGTTATAAAGAGGAAAACAACGAGCAGGCACAGATGTCGCAAGTCGGCTGTGTTGTGACGCACTGGATCGTAGGAAATGAACAGGATAAGGGCATACCGAACACACAGTCGAAAAACCGGATTCGAAATCACATGAGACGTTATTCTGCATTTGCAATCGTGCGCGAAGGGGCCCGTTATCACACAGGCTGGGAACGCGCATGGAAATCCCCTGCACCTAAAAAACGCTACGACGCGATCATCGTGGGCGCGGGTGGTCATGGTTTGGCCACGGCCTATTATTTGGGCAAAAACCACGGCATTAAAAATGTTGCGATCCTGGAAAAAGGTTGGTTGGGCGGCGGCAATACAGGCCGTAACACGACAATTATTCGTTCTAACTATCTTCAGGATCCATCGGCCGCGATTTATGACAAGGCGCGCAGCCTTTATGAAACGATGAGCCAGGATTTAAACTATAACGTTATGTTTTCGCCTCGTGGAGTGATGATGCTGGCGCAGACGGAACATGAAATCCGCGGCTATGAACGCACGGCGCATGCCAACGCGCTACAGGGTGTGGCAACAGAATTCATTTCGCCCCAACGTGTGAAAGAGCTGGTGCCAATCATCAATATCCACGGTCCGCGCTATCCGGTTTTGGGCGCACTGTGGCAGCCACGCGGGGGCACCGCGCGTCACGATGCAGTGGCCTGGGGATATGCACGCGCCTGTTCTGATATGGGCATGGATATTATCCAACAATGCGAAGTCACAGGCGTGCGCCGTGATGGGGACAAGGTGATCGGCGTTGACACGACCAAGGGCGCGATTGATTGCGACAAACTGGGTGTTGTGGTTGCGGGCCATTCGGGCGTTTTGGCCGATATGGCGGGCTTCCGTTTGCCAATTGAATCTGTGGCACTTCAGGCGCTGGTGTCTGAGCCGATCAAACCCTGCATGGATGTAGTTGTAATGGCCAATACGGTTCATGGTTATATGTCCCAATCGGACAAAGGTGAAATGGTCATCGGTGGCGGTGCAGATGGGTACAACAACTATACCCAACGCGGATCTTTCCATCATATCGAGGAAACCGTGCGTGCCTTGGTTGAAACATTCCCGATGATCAGCCGCCTGAAAATGTTGCGCCAATGGGGCGGCATTGTGGATATGACAGGCGACCGTTCGCCCATCATTTCAAAAACACCTGTTGAAAACATGTTCATCAACTGCGGTTGGGGCACAGGCGGATTCAAGGCGATCCCAGGTTCAGGGTACGCCATGGCCGAATTAATGGCCAAAGGCGTATCACCGCTGGCGGATGAATTCACAATGTGGCGTTTCGGTGAAGGCAAATTCATCGACGAAAGCGTTGCCGCAGGCGTGGCGCACTAAGGAGGGTTTGAGATGTTATTATTGGAATGCCCTTATTGCGGCGCAAAATGTGAAGAAACCGAGCTTAGCCCAGGGGGCGAGGCGCATATCAAACGCTATGGTCCTGGATCGAGTGACGAGGATTTTGAGGCCTATTTGTTCATGCGCGAAAACCCAAAAGGCGTGCATTTTGAACGCTGGCGTCATGTCTATGGCTGTGGCAAGTGGTTCCATGCGGCACGCTGCACCCAAAGCCTTGAGGTTTTTGGCACCTATGCGGCCCAAACCTTTGAACCCCCACAAGAGATCAAAGACAAGATCAGTGGAAAACGCCCTGGTTGGTCATGGAGGGATTTCTCATGAGCATGCGTTTGAAAACAGGCGGCCGATTGCTCAACCGCGCAAGCCAAGTCGAATTTAATTTCAACGGTAAGCGTCTTTTCGGGCATGAAGGCGATACGCTTGCCTCTGCCTTATTAGCAAATGACCAAATGTTGGTGGGACGTTCGTTCAAATATCACCGTCCCCGCGGCATCGTTGCGTCAGGCGCAGAGGAGCCAAATGCCCTGATGAACATGGGCGAGGGCGCGAAATTTGAACCTAACCAACGGGCCACAACAACCGAGTTGTTTGAGGGTCTAATTGTTGGGTCGCAAAACCACTGGCCGTCATTGGAATATGACATTGGGGCCGTGAACGGATTGTTCGCGCGTTTCCTAAGTGCGGGTTTTTATTACAAGATGTTCATTCATCCCCGCCCATTTTGGAAACATATTTATGAACCCTTTATCCGCCAGTCTGCCGGTCTGGGTAAGGCGCCAACGGAAAAAGATGCAGATACCTATGAACACCTTTATGCGTTTTACGACGTTGTTGTGATCGGTGGCGGCGTTGCGGGCCTACAGGCCGCGCGTACTGCTGCCGCCAGCGGGGCATCCGTTTTGGTCATGGAACAAACCGCCCATTGGGGTGGTCGCGCCATTGTTGATGGTGGCGAAATTGGTGGCCAATCCACCGAGGATTTCGTTAACGACAGTTTGGAAAAACTGGCCGCGATGGACAATGTCACATTGAAAACCCGCATGATGGGGGCAGGGGTATATGATCATGGGTATTTGTTGGGCTATGAACGTGTCAGCGATCACGCGCCCAAGGCCACAGGCCCGCGTCATCGCCTATGGCGCATTCGTGCCGGTCAGATCATTACCGCCACAGGCGCGATTGAACGCCCGCTTAGTTTTGCGGGCAATGATATTCCGGGGGTTATGTTGGCCTCTGCCCTGCGTGATTACGTTGTGAACTGGGGTGTTGCGGTTGGGGATCGCACCGTTATTGTCACAAACAACGATGATGCCTATCGCACGGCGATTGCGCTGAAACAGGCGGGATTGGACGTGCCTGTTATTCTGGATGCACGCGCAAATGGCGCAGGCAGTTTGGCCGACACAGCCCGCGATTTGGGCATTCGCGTTGAAAACGGCAAAGCGCTTGCCAAGGTCAAAGGCGGCAAGCGTGTAACAGGGGTTGCCATCTGTGCGCAGGCGGGCTCTGGCGGTGTGCTTGAGGAAATCGCCTGCGATGCGGTCGCCATGTCGGGCGGTTGGTCGCCTGTTGTGCACCTATATTCCCACTGCGGTGGCAAGTTGAACTGGGATGATCAGGTGGTGATGTTCCGCCCTGATTTGAACCGTCGCCCAACGGATCAAAATGGCGAAGGCTTTGTGACACCTGTGGGATCGGCGAATGGGGAATTGGCCCTATCTGCGGTTCTGGCAGATGCCACAGTGCGCGCTAAAGAGGCGGTCAACGCCTTGGGGCATAAAGCGCCAAGCACTGGTGTGCCAGAGGCCAATGAACATGGCGAAAACGCGGTTGAGGCTGTGTGGCTGATGCCTCAAGGGGCTGGTGACAAATTGCGCATGAAAACCTGGTTGGATTTCCAAAACGACGTCAAGGTCAGTGATGTTCAACTGGCTGCGCGTGAAGGGTATGAAAGCGTTGAACATACCAAACGTTATACAACATTGGGCATGGCAACGGATCAGGGTAAATTATCGAATATCAATGGTTTAGCAACGCTTGCTGATGCGTTGAATGCAGATATTCCAAATGTGGGTACAACAACCTTCCGTCCGCCTTACACACCGATTTCGATGGGTGCAATTGCGGGCGCTGCGCGGGATGAGGTGTTCCAACCCCTGCGTCAAACACCTATGCAGGGATGGCACGATGAAAACGGGGCCGATTACGAACCAGTGGGTCATTGGCGCCGTGCCTATTGCTATCGCCGCGGAGCAGAAACCCGTGCCCAAGCAGTTGAGCGTGAAATCCTGCAAACGCGCAAATCTTTGGGTCTGCTGGATGCATCGACCTTGGGCAAATTGGTGGTCAAGGGGCCTGATGCAGGCAAATTCTTGGATATGATGTACACCAATATGATGAGCAATCTGGCCGTCGGCAAATGCCGCTATGGGTTGATGTGCTCTGAAAACGGATTCCTGATTGATGACGGTGTTGTTGCCCGCATTGATGAGGATACATGGCTGTGCCACACCACTACTGGTGGGGCGGACCGTATCCATGCGCATATGGAAGAGTGGCTGCAAACCGAATGGTGGGATTGGAAAGTCTATGTTGCGAACATGACCGAACAATTCGCCCAAGTCGCCGTAGTGGGCCCGAACGCACGCAAATTGTTGGAAAAACTAGGCGGCATGGATGTGTCCAAAGAGGCGCTTGGGTTCATGCAATGGGCCGATGGTACGCTTGGCGGATTCAAGGCGCGGGTGTATCGCATCTCATTCTCGGGCGAGTTGTCCTATGAAATCGCGGTCCCAGCGAATGAGGGACGCGCGTTCTGGGATACCTTGCTTAAGGCAGGCGCTGAATTTGATATCATGCCCTATGGGACCGAGGCGTTGCACGTGATGCGTGCCGAAAAAGGCTTCATCATGATTGGGGACGAAACCGATGGCACGGTCATCCCCCAAGATTTGAACATGCAATGGGCCATTTCCAAAAAGAAAGAGGATTTCCTTGGTAAACGCGCCCAAGAGCGCAGCCATATGGTATCCTCAGATCGTTGGAAATTGGTTGGTCTGGAAACACTGGATGGGTCTGTCCTGCCTGATGGGTCCTATGCTGTTGCACCTGGCACCAACGCCAATGGTCAACGCAATACCCAAGGGCGCGTGACCTCAACCTATTATTCCCCAACCTTAGGGCGCGGGATCGCCATGGGCCTTGTCCATAATGGTCCTGATCGCATGGGCGAGGTGATTGAATTTAATAAGGTCGATGGATCATTGGTGAAGGCGAAAATCGTGGATCAGGTCTTTTACGATGCAGAAGGGGCAAAGCAAAATGTCTAATATCCAAACTGCAATGAATGGGGTACGTGCAGCAGGCTATGTTGATGTGTCAGAGGCCCCTGCAACGGGCATGATCACCCTGCGCGGTGATCTGTCCGATGCGGGTGTGCAAAAGGCCGTGAAATCCGTTATGGGGGCGGGCGTGCCTGCGACATTGGCGGTAAAGGACGCAGATGCGGGCCAAATCCTGTGGATGTCCCCTGATGAATTGATGATTGTCTGCGCTTATGATCAGGCGGATCAGATGATTGCCGATTTGATCGCGGCACTTGGGGATACACACAGCATGGTTGTTAATGTATCCGATGCCCGTGCGGTGTTTGATTTGGAAGGTGCGGCGACGCCCGAAATTATCGCAAAACTTGCGCCAATTGACGTGAAATCCATGCAGACTGGAACCGTACGCCGTACACGCTTTGCACAAATTCCAGCGGCGTTTTGGATGACATCAAACGACAGTGCGCGGATCATTTGTTTCCGTTCAGTTGCCGAATATATGTTCAACCAATTGCGCAATTCAGCCCAAGCGGGATTTGAAGTGGGCGATTGGTAATCACGCATCAAAACGGAGTGATTTAAAAAGAGGCGCTTTTGCGCCTCTTTTTTGTACATTCTGTGCAGTTACGCTGGGCATTGGCATGAATTTGCCCGTCCGAACAGGTGACTTGACCCGTGGCGGAAACCCATTTTTAACTGCGGGGAACAACAAAACAGATTATTATCGCGATGCCAGCACACAATCCCCCAACTGAGACGATCCTGAGCAATGCGCAAATCATCCTAGAGGATGAGGTGGTGCGCGGCACATTGGTCCTGCGGGATGGAAAAATCGCGGAAATCGACCTGTCAGGAACTGCCGTGACCATGGCCGAGGATCTGGGAGGAGCGTTCGTTGCCGCGGGTTTGGTTGAGCTTCACACCGACAATTTGGAACGCCATTTGGAACCGCGCCCTGGCGTGCACTGGCCCAAAGGGGCGGCGGTGTTGGCGCATGATGCGGAAATGGCGGGGTGCGGGGTGACCACCGTATTTGATGCCATGCGCGTTGGGT
>JAAEZW010000412.1 GCA_018222665.1 Paracoccaceae bacterium | reverse complement strand
GTCTGCAGCAGGATTTCAAAAGATTGAGGTGACGAGTTTTGTAAGCCCCAAGTGGGTTCCCCAGATGGCAGACGCGCATGATGTTCTGACGGGTATTAAACGCGACGTGAACGTACGGTATGCGGCGCTGACCCCCAATATGCGAGGTTTTGACGGTGCCATGGCGGCACACGCGGACGAAGTGGCCATTTTCGGATCCGCATCAGAAGGGTTTTCGCAAGCAAATATCAATTGTTCAATCGATGAAAGCTTTGAACGCTTTGCCCCAATAATGGTTGCGGCTAAATCTCGGGGAATACCCGTGCGTGGCTATGTGTCATGCGTTACTGACTGTCCATATGACGGACCAACGGTCCCCGCCAAGGTTGCTTATGTGGCGGGGCGATTGATGCACATGGGATGTTATGAAATATCGCTGGGTGACACCATTGGTGCGGGAACACCCAAGACGATTGATGCAATGCTGCGCGCTGTGCTGAATGAGGTGTCACCGACGCATCTTGCCGGGCACTACCACGACACACAGGCGCGCGCGTTGGATAATATACAGGTATCTTTGGACCATGGCCTGCGCGTCTTTGATGCGTCTGTGGGTGGTTTGGGCGGTTGCCCCTATGCGCCGGGCGCCAAAGGAAATATTGCGACCGAAGCGGTGAACGATTTATTGCTGTCGTTGGGGTTTGAGACTGGATTAGACACGGCACAATTACAGGCTGCTGCCAATTTTGCAAAGGGGTTGCGACATGACACATGACTATTCGACCATCAGTGTCCAAATGGATGAACGGGGCGTTGTTTCACTTGGCCTTGATCGCGCGGAAAAGAAAAACGCCCTATCCGCTTTGATGATTGAGGAGTTGACGCATTTCGCATCGAACCTGCCCAGTGGGACACGCGTCGTTGTATTATCTGGTGCAGGTGATGTGTTCTGTGCAGGCGGCGATTTGGAGTGGATGAAGGCACAGATTGATGCAGACCGTGCAACCCGAATGCACGAGGCGCGCAAACTTGCTATGACGCTAAACGCACTTAACGAATTGGATGCCCCGTTAATCGGCCGTGTTCATGGTGGTGCGTTTGGTGGCGGCATCGGAATGTGTTGTGTTTGTGACTGCGTGATTGCAGAACAGGGGACGAAATTTGGCCTAACCGAAACACGCTTGGGATTGATCCCCGCAACGATATCCCCATACGTCATCGCACGCATGGGCGAAGGACAGGCGAGACGCGTATTTATGTCTGCCCGAATTTTTTCAGCCGCGGAGGCAAAGGAATTAGGAATCGTTTCACGTGTCGCCACTGGTGACGATTTAGACGCTCAAATCGATGCCGAAGTTGCGCCATATTTATCGGTAGCGCCCAATGCCGTCGCCGCATCAAAAAGATTGGCGCGATCACTGGGGCCGAAAATTACCCCTGACATTATTGATATGACGATCCAAGCGCTTGCTGACACTTGGGAAGGTGAAGAAGCAGAGCATGGAATTTCAGCATTCTTGGGTAAAACCAAACCCCGCTGGATACTCTAAGGCTTGCGCGAACCTTTGGGTGACACCAACAGCTGTTCCAGATGTTGGCGAAAGGTGTCTTTGATCGGACTTGGCCGACCTGTGTCATCATCCACTTGGACTTGTGCAAAAAACCCTTCAGCAAATGCAGTATTTTTGTCGTTGCGAAATAACCCAATTTCATAAGTCCAAGAGGTACGTCCGATTTTGGCAACCCTCAGGCCCGCATGAACCGTATCAGGATATCGTGCCTCGGCGAAATAGGTGCATCCACTTTGGACCACCATGAACTTAACATCCTTGACATCGAAAAAACCACGATCCCGCTGCCAATTGGTGGCGGCCGTATCGATCAGGGAATAATGAACGATATTGTTCATATGTCCATAGGCGTCATTATCCTCCCAACGGGTCTGTAGGGTTTGGAAATCGTTATATGCGGAACGGGGGCTTGGGCCTGATTTTGACATGAATTCTCC
>JAAEZW010000411.1 GCA_018222665.1 Paracoccaceae bacterium | reverse complement strand
GTTCCAGTTCACTGATACGCCGCGCCGCCGTCAGGCCCGCAAATCCCCCGCCGATGATCAGGAAATCTACATGGCGATCATTCTCCAATGTGGGATGGTGCGCAGCCTCGGGCAAAATTTTTGCCCATGCCGCGGGTCCCGGGTTTTTGGGTTGGCGCGTGACCTTCATGGATCAGAAATCTTGGTTCAGCGCGTCGGCAGCTGGAATTTCGCGCTCACGGCGTGCGATGTACTCCAACAGCTGTTCATTTACCGCCTCGTCCAATTTCGGCTCTTCATATTCTGTCAGTAGATCACGCGCGCGTTTCAAGGCGCGTTCGTTTATTTCAACGGACCCTTCTGCCGCCCATTGTTCAATCGAATTGTTGTCAAACATTTCGGGCATAAAGAACGCAGAGGAAAATTTCTCTAACGTATGGGGATGCCCCAGATAATGCCCCCCTGGGCCAATGTCACCCACAGCGGATAAACCTTCGTCAAAATCGTCCCAATTGATCCCTTGGCTCATCCGGTAGGCCATGGCGCATTGTTCGGCGTCCACAATGAATTTCGCCGTAGAACAATGCATTCCCGCCTCGTTCCAACCGGCTGAGTGCCAGATATAATTCGCACCCGCCATCATCACGGCCATTAATGTTGTGGCACTTTCATATCCCGCTTGGGCGTCAAATGTTTTTGCCCCGCCCAAGGTATTGGATGTGCGCCACGGAACGCCGTAATAACGCGCCATTTGACCAATCATAAAGTTCATCAAACTGATTTCAGGGGTGCCCGCCATGGGCGCCCCAGATTTCATGGATACTGTGGACAAATAGTGCCCGTAAATCGCAGGTGCCCCTTTGCGGATGACTTGGGTATAGGCCAAGGCCGAAAGCGCCTCGGCATTCAACTGTGCCACCGATGGCGCGACAGAGGCAGGGGTATTTGCCCCACCAAGCACGAAGGGCGAACACAAAACCGGTTGATTGCGCGCACAAAATGCCCGCATCGCGCCCAACATTGTTTCATCCCACACAAGCGGCGAATTGCCGTTACAGTTCCCTGTGACAACGGGATGCGTGTCAAGATACCCCTCGCCAAATAGGATATCGCACATATCCATGACATCCTCGGCATTCTTGGGGCTGGTCGTCATGCCCATGAATGTTTTGTCCGAATATTTCATGGACGAATAAGTGATGCGCAGATGGCGCTGACTAATCGGGTGATCATAGGGTTCCACGATATGGTGCGCAGATGAATGCATCGCAGGCAGCATTTGGGACAGTTTGTGGAAATTTGCCAAATCATCCAATGTCGGATTGCGCCGCACATCGTCCAAATCACGCAAGTATGGCGCGCCTGTCATCGGAATGAACATGGAATGCCCCTTGCCAAAGGGTAGATTGTGTTCGGGATTGCGCGCGTGATAGGTGAATTCAGATGGAATTGTTGAGATCAGCTCACGGACCATGTTACGATCCAGAAACACCGTTTCATCCACCACCTTGGCACCCACACGTTTCCAATCGGCAATGGCGATGGGATCACGAAAATGCACACCCACATTTTCCAAGATATGCATCGAGGCCGCATCCATGCGCTCAATCTGTTCTTGGTTCATCGGTTCGGTGAGCGGCAGATTGCGTTTCAATGCGGGCAGCATTTTCACATCGCGCTTTTGGCGGGCGGCAGCGCGTGCACCGCGGCCGCGTCGGGTCGTTCCTGTTGCTTCAACCATGATATCCCTCACCTGGTCAAATTATGTGATGTTGTCTGCGTCATTTGGATCGCTTAGGTCGATCCAAATCGTTTTCAGTTCTGTGTATTGGTCATGGGCGTGAATGCCATTGTCGCGCCCCCCAAACCCCGATTGTTTATATCCGCCAAAGGGGGTTGTGATGTTGCCTTCGCCATAACAATTCACGGTGACGGTCCCTGCACGAATGGCGCGGGCGGCACGAATGGATGTACGGATATTTGTGCCAAAGACAGAAGCCGCAAGCCCATATTC
>JAAEZW010000410.1 GCA_018222665.1 Paracoccaceae bacterium | reverse complement strand
GGGGACATGGGTGCGTGCCACTGCGCTGCGCATGTCACTCTTGAGTCACTTTGCGCCCCTTGCCGCGGATCTGGTGATTACGGGTCAGGATAAATCTGACATCGGCGTTCTGATCTTCCCGAATAAAGAGGCGATTGAAACGGCAGGACATGCTTTGGATGATGTGGATGGCATGTTATCTGATCCATCGCTTTTGGACGCGCTTCGGGATCGGTTGGCGGCATGGAATGCGGCAAACGCATCTTCTTCTACACGGATCGCACGCGCGGCCTTCTTTGCCGAACCTGCATCCTTGGTTGATGCTGAAATCACCGCCAAGGGCAATTTGAATTTCCGCAAGGTTTTGCAGCGCCGCTCTGCAATCCTTGAACACCTCTATAACGGACCACATGACGCTGTGATCGTGCCAAAGGATTAGGATATGATTGATCTGGAAAACATTCGCGCGATTGATATCCATACGCACGCCGAAGAACCCTGTGGATGTCACGCAGATGATGGGTATGATGATTTACAGGCCACCATGGCACAGTATTTTCGCGCCCCTTGGAAACATCCCCCCACGGTTCCAGAAACGGCACAACATTACCGCGAACAAAATATTGCAGCGGTGATCTTTCCCGTCGATGCAGAACGGGAAACGGGATACCGCCGTTATGCAAACGAAGAGGTCGCTGAAATCGCTGCAGAAAATGATGACGTTCTGATCCCTTTTGCCTCAATCGATCCGCATAAGGGCAAAATGGGCCAACGCGAGGCACGTCGCCTAATCCGTGATTTTGGGATCAAAGGGTTCAAGTTTCACCCAACGATGCAGGGGTTTTACCCCAATGATCGCATGGCCTACGGCCTTTATGAAGCGATTGCAGAAGAGGGGGGCATCGCCCTGTTCCATACGGGTCAAACTGGTGTTGGATCGGGGATGCCCGGCGGAAATGGGATGCGCCTGAAATATTCAAATCCGATGTATATGGATGATGTCGCAGTTGATTTTCCTGAGATGAAGATTATCCTTGCCCACCCCTCGTTCCCTTGGCAGGAAGAGGCGCTGGCCGTGGCGCAGCATAAACCAAATGTCTATATTGATTTGTCAGGCTGGTCGCCAAAATATTTCCCAGACATTTTGGTTAAATACTGTAATTCAATCCTGCGCAAAAAGGTGTTGTTCGGCTCTGACTGGCCCATGATTACGCCCGAACGCTGGCTGTCCGATTTTGAAAAAATTGCGATCAAGGATGAATTGCGCCCCGATATCATCAAGGGCAATGCCGCGCGTTTGTTGGGGCTTGCGTAAATCACCATGACACCCTTTGTTGCACCGCTGGATGATATCCTATTTTCACTGCACCACGTGGCGCGCGCGCCATTGATCGCGGCGTGGGATCACGATTTTGCCGCCGAAATTGGCAAACATTTCGCGGCCTTTGCCGAAGGCGAAATAGCCCCCATTGATGAACTTGGCGATCAAGAGGGGTGCCGATTGGAAAACGGGCGCGTCCGTTTGCCAAGTGGCTGCAAAGAGATGTACGCCGCCTATTGCGACCAAGGATGGCCAGGCCTTACCGCGCCCGAGGCATTCGGCGGGCAGGCGCAGGATGCGCTCATTCTGGCCATGACATCAGAAATTTTTTCGGGCGCCAATCACAGCATGCAAATGGTGACAGGGTTGGTTCCGGGGGCCATTCGCACCCTTTTGAATTTTGGAACCGACACGCAAAAAGACCGCTTTTTGCCCTCTCTTGCCTCTGGCGAAACAATTGCGACCATGTGTTTAACTGAACCCTCCGCAGGATCGGATTTATCGCGGATCACCTGTCGGGCCGTTCCAGACGGGAGGCAATGGAAAATTTCAGGGGAAAAGATTTTCATCTCGGGCGGGGATCAGGATATCAGTGATGAAATCCTGCATTTGGTTTTGGCGCGTACCTCGGACAATGGGGTTAAGGGGCTGTCTCTCTTCCTGTGTCCGTCAACCAAAACAGATGGCACCCGAAAT
>JAAEZW010000409.1 GCA_018222665.1 Paracoccaceae bacterium | reverse complement strand
GCTTTGCCCGCGAGGCAAGCGAGGCCGCTACCGCTTGTGTGCAAGTTATGCTGCAATTAATCGAAGAAGCGGAATTGCCGCATGTTAGCGAAATTGCCCCTGCTTTGGCCTCGGTCATGGTGCGGTTTCAGGGGGGAACGGATGTGCGGTCTTTGCTGTACCAACATCTGACCAATCTGATCCAGAAAACGGATTGGTCAACTGTCGGTGTACCAGCGGCCAAGCGGCGCTGGATCATTCCCGTATGTTTTGACGCTGACGCCGCCCCACATCTGGCCGAAGTTGCGCAGATTGCCGGTAAATGCGAGGCCGCGATCATTCATGATTTGGAAAACGCGGATCTGCGCGTTCTGGCCTTGGGCTTTGCCCCTGGGCAACCCTATATCGGACTATTGCCACAGGAATGGGATATGCCGCGCACATCGGCCTTAACGGCAGAGGTTCCTGCGGGCGCATTGGTCACCGCAGTTCGGCAGTTGGTTTTGTTTGCAAACCCCTCACCCACGGGATGGCGCCAAATTGGGATGAGCGCCTTCAAACCCTTCGCCCCAGAAACTGACACCCCCATCTTATTGCGTGCAGGGGATGCGATGCAATTTTCACGCGCATCCGCAGATGACATTGTACGACTGCAAGCATCAGGGGATCCCAAAGGGGGCGCGATATGTCAGTCCCTTTAATCGAAATCATCCGCGCGACGGTAGGCCTGTCTATTCAGGATATGGGGCGCACTGGTACAACCGCGATTGGCCTGTCACAAGGGGGCGCGATGGATAAGCTTGCCCTGATCGAGGCCGCAGCATTATTGGGCAAAACGCACCCATCACCCGCCATCGAATTTATGGGGGTTGGTGGATCATTGCGTGTGTTGTGCGACATGACCGTTGCACTGACGGGCGGTGAGATGCATGCGAAAGTGGGTGATCGCCTGCTGCAATGGAACGCGACGCATACGCTGAATGCAGGGGAACTTATTGAATTAAGCGCGCCTAAATCAGGGGTTTATGGCTATGTAACCCCACATTCAGAGCTTGCCACGCCACGGGTTTTTGATAGCAGGTCAAGCCATGTCAGCGCAGGTGTTGGACATTGGTTGCAGATCGGCGACGTGATAAATGGCACCTCGGCGCCCGTAGTGCGATCCATGAAAATCCGTGCCGTTGATCGATTGGGCGGCGGAACGGTTCGGTATCTGGCAGGACCACAAACAGATTTGTTTTCAGATGCCGACCTTAACCGCTTTCACGCCACGCCATTTAGTGCAAGCCACATTGCCAATCGCAGAGGCGTCAAAGTTGATTTTGAGGGGGCACCGTTTACGCCGCAAAACGCCCATGGCATCGTGTCCGATATTATCGTGACGGGCGACATCCAAATGACGGGGGATGGAGAACCTTATGTCCTAATGTCAGAGTGTCAAACTATGGGCGGCTATCCCAGAATTGGCACGGTGATCCCTGCGGACCTGCCGATACTAGCCCAAGCCAAGGCGGGCACGCCCATTCGATTTGAACAAATCACCCTAGAGCAAGCCGATACGATCATGGCGGATCCGATTTCTGCGGCGACCTTATCAACCCGATTATCCACGCTCGTGCGTGATCCCGCAGAGATCAGCGATCTGTTATCCTATCAACTCATAAGCGGCGCGATCACAGGTTACGAGGATTGAGAACCCTTGAAATAAAAGCGCTCGGCGTTGTCATGGAATACTGCTTTATGATGTTCTTCAGGAACGATCGCCATATGCCGTTCCATCAGTTCATCAAAACTACTGGACAGCGAACAAACGGGAAAGTTCGAACCAAACATAACACGATCTGGTCCGAATTGTTTCATCACGACATCCGCGATTGGGCGAACGGTTCCTGCATTCCAATCATGATCAAACATGCCCAAACCCGATAATTTACACGACACATTTTGCAGGGCGGACAATTGCGCGAGACCCGCGGCCCATTTTGCAATTCCATCTGATGATCTGTCATACGGCGAACC
>JAAEZW010000408.1 GCA_018222665.1 Paracoccaceae bacterium | reverse complement strand
CGCACGGCCTGATTGTAAACAACGCTTAGAGTGGGAAAAACATCACGGAACAATCCCGAAATACGCAGTGTTGCATCAATGCGCGGACGCTCCATTTCTGCCAGTGGAATGATTTCCGTTCCCGTGATCCGCTCGGACCCTTCTGCCCAAACGGGGCGCACGCCAAGTAGGGCAAGCGCCATGGCAAATTCCTCGCCCGCTGTGCGCATTGTGGCCGATCCCCACAGATCAACAACCAATGATTTTGGCCAATCCCCATGATCCTGTAAATGGCGGCGCACCAATTCGTCCGCCAATTTACAGCCCTGCTCATAGGCTGCGCGCGATGGCACGGATAGGGGATCAACAGAAAACAGGTTGCGCCCTGTTGGCAAAACATCGCTACGCCCACGATAGGGCGATCCAGCGGGGCCAGAGGCAATGCGACGTCCACAGAGCGCTCTGCGCAACCCGTCTCTCTCGGAATGCGCAGCAAGGGATTGATCCCCCTCATACCCCATGCGCCCGAACACATGCAGGCCATCGGCAAACTGCGCCTCTTTGATATCACAGACGAAACGGTCAATACGGGTCAATGCCTCGCCCTGATCAACATCACCCGCAATCCCCAAATCTTGTTCCACACCCAAGGATTGCGCCAAATCGCGGATTTGATCCATCAGACGATCACGGCGTTTGGGGTCCAATCCATCTGCGTTTGAAAATTCATCCAACAAATTTTCCAAGGGCACAAAGGCATCGGGCGTGTGCGATTGCGCAAGGGGCGGTGGAATATGCCCCAATGTCAGGGCAGAAATACGGCGTTTGGCTTGTGCGGCCTCGCCTGGATCATTGACGATAAATGGATAAATGATGGGGATATCCCCCGCCAATGCATCGGGCCAACAGGCATTTGACAGGGCCACGGATTTACCGGGCAACCATTCCAACGTCCCATGCGCCCCGATATGCACCATGGCATCTGTGTTCATTGACTGAAGCCACAGATAAAACGCGACATAGCCATGGCAGGGCGTGCGCGACAGATCATGATAATCGTCATAACGCGTTTTCAACCACCCTCGTTCAGGTTGAAGCGCGATCAATGCGTTACCGAGCTGAAGTGCGGGAAATTGAAATGCACCGTTCTGAACATATTGATCCTGCGCGATATCCCCCCATGCCTCAAACAACTGCGCGTGTAGGTCACTTGGCACGGTATCAAGCGCGGCAGTATAATCAGCGACAGACCACGTCAGGACTTCTGTCTGCAACCGCAGCCCCAAATCCCCCAGCGCATCAGGATCGCCCAAGCCTGCATCCTCAACAATCGCGCGACAGGATTGGATGGCATCCAACCCCACTGCATGCGCAATTTGATAGGCTTTGCCTGGGTAGGTCGATAGGATCAGCGCAGTTTTGGGGGCACTGGTATTTTGCAGCGCAATCCATTTATCAACACGGCTCACCACCCGATCAATGCGATCGATAATGGGGGTATGTTCAAAGCGTGCGTATTCTAAATCCTGATCCTTTTTGGCGGGCTCTTTGGCCGATACGATGCCCGCAAATAGGCGGCCATCCACCTCGGGCAACACAACATGCATCGCCAGATCAGCGGGCGACAATCCCCGCTCCGCACCCTTCCAATCTTTGACCCGCGCGGTACTTAGGGCCACCTGAAAAACAGGGGCATTTGTGGCATCAAGGGGGGATGTCCCATCAACACCGCGCCCTGAAAAGGATGTGGCGTTCACAATCGCCACAGGTATTAAAAACTGCAACTGCCGCTTGATCCAACTGGCCGCTTCGGGTTGCTTTAGGGAGGGTGCGAATAACCCAATCACCTGATGTCCCTTGGCCCGAAACGCCGCAAACAACGCATTGACCGGCTCCAAATCCTCCGCGACCAAAAAAGAACGATAAAAGGTGATCACAATGGGATTTTCCACTTGGCCAAAGGCAATGGGACAGGTGACACCATGTTCGGGCGACCATAAACCAACCGTCGGCAAACGGG
>JAAEZW010000022.1 GCA_018222665.1 Paracoccaceae bacterium | reverse complement strand
ATTGGCGTTTTCTGGTTTGGGGCTAAACCCAAAGACTGCAACATCGCCATGTGTGCATGATACCGATGCGGTTTCTGGTGGTTCATCATCTGGGGCTGCGGCCTCTGTCGCGTTTGGGTTGGCGCCTGTTGCGATTGGCTCGGATACTGGGGGATCGGTGCGTATTCCATCGGTTTGGAATGATTTGGTGGGTTTAAAAACAACATCGGGCAGACTGAGTTTAACTGGTGTAGTGCCGCTGTGCGCACGTTTTGACACGGTTGGTCCGCTTGCGAAGACTGTGACAGATGCTGCACATGTTTTGGCCGTGTTAGAGGGGCGCAAGGCAATTGATATGACGCCGACAACATTAAAAGGTCGGCGATTAGGGGTTTTGAAAACGGTTGCAATGAATGACCTGCGCGATGCACCGCAAAGTGCATTTGAAACGGCGGTTGCAAAATTCACCGAGGCGGGTGTAGAGATTGTTGAAATCGTAATCCCCGAAGTCGAACAATCATTCGCACATGCGGCCATTCTGTTTTCCGCAGAAGCCTATGGTACATGGGGTGCCGAGATTGAGGCAAATCCCGATCTGATGTTTGAACCGATTTTAGAGCGATTCCGTGGTGGTGCGGATTTCAAAGCGGCAGATTATGTTGCAGCCTGGCAAGATCTTGAGCGTTTGCGGACGGCATATTTGTCAAGAACCGCAGGTTTTGATGCGGTGATTTTGCCAACAGCCCCCAGCACCCCGCCGAACATTGAACGTTTGTTAAACGATGATGACTATTACATCACTGAAAACTTGATGGCTTTGCGCAATACGCGCATTGGCAACCTTATGGGATTATGTGCGCTGACATTGCCAACGGGTATCCCAAGTTGTGGTGTCATGTTGATGGGGCATCCCCTGCAAGAAGAGCGCTTGCTACGTCTTGGCTTAGCCGCCGAAGCCGCCTTGAGTTAAGCCCAGCTGAGGGATTTTCGTCACATAACAAATGATTCCGCCGCTTTTTCTGGACGAAAGCGCTGCCATCCGCTATCGTCATAAAAAACGGGACAAAGATCCCGACACATGAGGCAGATTTGAATGGAGTTCCCTGATCGGTTTTCGAACCTTCCGGACTATGCGTTCCCGCGTTTGCGCGCCCTGTTGGATCACCATCCTGCAGGCGGCGATGTCGTGCATATGACGATTGGTGAACCCAAACACGCCTTTCCTACTTGGGTCAGTGATATCCTAAGTGATGCAATGGGCGGGTTGAACTCTTATCCCGCCAATGATGGAACGCCTGAGCTGCGCAATTCCATTGCTGATTGGGTTAAACGGCGTTTCGCGGTAGGGATTGATGCGGACACTCAGGTTTTGGCGTTAAATGGGACGCGCGAAGGATTATATAATGCGGCAATGGCATTGTTGCCCGAACTAAAAAATGGACAGACGCCTGTCGTTCTAATCCCTAACCCATTTTATCAGGTATACATGATTGCTTCAATTTCAGTGGGTGCGGAGCAGGTATTTGTTCCGGCTGACGCTGAAAATGGATTCTTGCCAGACTACGCATCCTTGCCTGCTGGAACACTTAATCGGACGGTTGCTGCTTATATCTGCTCCCCATCAAATCCACAGGGGGCCATCGCGTCACGTGCGTATTTGGAAACTCTGATTGGCTTGGCGGAAAAATACGATTTCCGTATTTTTGCAGATGAATGTTACAGCGAAATATACCGCGGTGATACACCAGTTGGTGCGCTACAGGTTGCCCATGAAATGGGTGCGGACCCCGAACGTGTTGTGATTTTCCATTCACTGTCGAAACGTTCCAATCTACCGGGATTGCGCTCAGGGTTTGCCGCGGGTGGGCCAAAAACCATTGCGCATATGAAACGTTTGCGTGCCTATTCAGGTGCCCCATTGCCCGGACCATTGCAGGCGGTGTCCGCACTCGTTTGGCAGGATGAGGCACATGTCGTGGAAAACCGCGCGCTTTATTCAGAAAAATTCGACGCAGCGGATCATATATTTGCGGGGATAGACGCCTATCATTCGCCCGAGGCAGGCTTTTTCCTTTGGTTAAATGTGGGCGATGGCGAAGAGAGCGCGTTGCGTCTGTGGCAGGAAACAGGCGTACGCGTGTTGCCGGGACGGTATCTCTCGAAAGAAACAGAGCAGGGGGCGCCAGGCGCTCCGTATATTCGAGTGGCTTTGGTCGCTCCAAAAAAAGAGGCAGAGCGCGGATTAATCCGCCTGCGCGACTGTCTTTATAATTAACGAGGTCAGATATGGCATATCATCAGGCACGTGGTCGCGATCCACTCATTGATAGCTCAGTTCAAGAAACGCTTGAACGCAGGGGTGTTGAACTTTTGGGGATTGCGATGATGATTATCGGCGTTCTCGCTGCATTGATCATCTACAGTTATTCGCCATCTGATCCAGGTCCATTTTCTGCCTCTGATGCATCTGTTCAAAACCTACTGGGGATCACAGGTGCCACAATTGCATCCCCTGTGTTCCTAATTTTGGGCTGGGGCAGTTGGTCTCTTGTCGCCCTGTTTTTGGTATGGGGTGGGCGTTTGACCACTCACAAAGGATCAGAGCGAGCAACGAGTCGCGCAATTTTCTCACCTGTTGGTGTGGCTTTGGTTGCGATCTATGCTGCAACACTTGTCCCTGATGCGACTTGGACACATAGCTTTGGATTGGGTGGTTTGTTCGGAGATACAGTTGTTGGATTTCTGCTGACGGCCGTTCCGATCAATGCAAAAATTGCGATCGTTTTATTATCCGTTCTTTCGGCGATCCTTATGATGATTGTTGGGATCTTTGTGCTGGGCTTCGATAAAGAAGAACTGCGATCAATTGCACGCTTTTTGTATGTCAGTGTGGTAATGACCTATGCGCACATTATGACGTTGGCAGGTCTTGGAACAGAACGCGCGGTAGCAAAGGTGAAGGATGTTCAGCAGAATTCACAAGCCAAACGAGAGGCGCGTTTGCAGATGCAAACGACCGAGGTTCTTGAGCCTACCACAGAGGTATTCGAGCAAGAGCAGCCAGAAAAGCCAAGCCTACTTGCGCGGATGCCAAAGCTGATCAAACGTCAACAGACATTGCCAGAGCTAGAATTGGTAGAAGCGACATTTAATGTAGAAGCAAGTGCCCCAGGCGAGGATCGCATTCGTTCACGTATCGCGGATGCAATCAAAAATCGCGTAATGCCCGAAACTGCACCCGTCGAAGAAGAAAAACCATTGACTAAAGGATTGGGACGAGGCCCTGATGCGCTTGTTTTAGATGGGGACGAACCATTGGCGTCGCATGAACGTGTAGAACCCCGTTTGACACTATCGCCACGACTGCCGGAACAGTCCGAACAGGTACCACTTGATCTAAGTGAACATGAGGTTTCAGAGAATGACTTGGAAGCGTTCCACGACGAAATTGACGCACCCGTTGATATGAGTTATCGCGCACAGGTGTTTGAGCCCAAAAAGGTGGTGCAACCCGCAGCGCGCAAACCCATCCAGAAATCAACACGCGCTTTGGCAGAGGCGCAGCCTGCGTTGAAATTTGATGATCGTCAGGCAGAATATGAATTGCCACCGCTTAGCCTGTTGACCAATCCTACCAGCATTTCGCGACACGTGTTGTCGGATGAAGCGTTAGAGGAAAATGCACGCCTGCTGGAATCTGTTTTGGATGACTATGGCGTGAAGGGCGAAATTATCAGCGTGCGCCCTGGTCCCGTGGTGACAATGTATGAATTAGAACCTGCGCCAGGTCTTAAGGCCAGCCGAGTGATTGGATTGGCGGATGACATTGCACGATCCATGTCCGCGCTTTCAGCACGGGTTTCAACGGTTCCAGGTAGGTCGGTGATTGGTATCGAATTGCCGAACGAAAACCGAGAAAAAGTTGTGCTGCGTGAAATTTTGTCAACTCGTGCATTTGGCGACGGAAACCAAAAACTACCCCTTGCGTTGGGCAAAGATATCGGTGGTGAACCCATGGTCGCCAATTTGGCAAAAATGCCTCACCTATTAATTGCGGGGACGACAGGTTCGGGTAAATCGGTTGCGATCAACACGATGATTTTGTCACTGCTTTACAAATTGACACCAGAAGAATGTCGTTTAATCATGATCGATCCCAAGATGTTGGAGTTGAGCGTTTATGACGGTATTCCGCATCTTCTATCGCCCGTTGTGACAGATCCTAAAAAAGCGGTTGTTGCCCTAAAATGGGTCGTTGGCGAAATGGAAGAGCGCTATCGCAAAATGTCCAAAATGGGTGTGCGAAATATCGATGGTTATAACAGTCGTGTTAATGACGCGCTGTCCAAGGGCGAAATGTTCAGCCGCACTATTCAGACTGGTTTTGATGACAAAACTGGCGATCCTGTTTTTGAAACAGAAGAATTCCAGCCAGAGAAAATGCCCTATATCGTCGTGATCGTTGACGAAATGGCAGATTTGATGATGGTCGCGGGCAAAGAGATTGAGGCCTGTATTCAACGCCTTGCACAAATGGCTCGGGCGTCGGGTATTCATCTGATCATGGCGACACAACGCCCATCTGTTGACGTGATTACAGGTACGATTAAGGCGAATTTCCCCACACGTATTTCGTTCCAAGTAACTTCAAAAATCGACAGCCGAACGATTTTGGGCGAAATGGGTGCCGAACAGCTTTTGGGTATGGGGGACATGCTTTATATGGCGGGTGGTTCAAAAATCACGCGTTGCCATGGTCCCTTTGTTTCGGATGAAGAAGTCGAGGAAATCGTCAACCACCTTAAGGCATATGGTCCACCTGAATATAAGTCGGGCGTTGTTGAAGGGCCCGATGACGATAAGGCGGATGGCATTGATATGGTGCTGGGACTGGGTGGCAACACAGACGGCGAAGATGCATTGTATGATCAAGCCGTTGCAGTCGTGCTGAAAGATCGCAAGGTTTCAACCAGCTATATTCAACGCAAACTGGCCATTGGGTATAATAAGGCCGCGCGCTTGGTCGAACAGATGGAAGATGAAGGTTTGATTTCAGCAGCAAACCACGTGGGTAAACGAGAAATCCTTGTCCCTGAACAGCAATAAATCGCCCATTTCTTGGGACCCCACTTCACCAAAGCGTGATGGGGGTTTCACCGTGGAACGGGGTTGAATATGTTGATGATATGAACAAATTTTCAATTGCCGCAGCTCTTACATCGCTTTTATTCTCAACCTCTGCATTTGCGGATAAACTGTCATTGGCACAATTGTCAGAGTATTTTAATACGATGAAGACAGCCCAATCGTCGTTTCACCAAATCAATGCCGACGGCAGTCGGGATACTGGTGACATTTATATTCAACGCCCTGGCCGCATTCGTTTTGAATACGACCCACCAAATTCGGCATTGGTGTTGGCGGTGTCCAACACTTTGTCGGTCTTTGATCCCCAAGGCGATGGGATGCCACAAAATTACCCGTTGGATAAAACGCCTTTGGGTTTGGTCTTGGCAAAACGCGTTGATCTGGAAAATGCGCGCATGGTTGTTGGTCACCATTATGATGGGACCGCGACGATCCTAAGTGTTCAGGATCCCGATCACCCTGAACGCGGGAAGATGGATTTTTATTTTACAGGACCCGAGATTGACTTGCGCCAATGGGCGCTGTTCAACGAAAGTGGTGAGCGTACAATTTTTGTTCTGGATGACTTGCAGCTTGGCGGAAAACTCCGCTCGAGCTTATTCAATGTGTCACTTGAAATCATGCAGCGAAATCAGCGCGATTGACTTAGCTACGTCCACAACTTCGTAACTGACGTTTATATGTATTGCCACGTGCGAGTACTTTGGCAGATACATCCAACAACCATCGTTTTGAATTATATGACCGGCGCTTATACCCTGTGCGGCCTTCGTGATAGGCGAGGTATTGATTGCGCGTATCGCTTAAAGAAATGCCAAGCTCTCGGTTTGACGCAGCCAAGTACCAACCGATGAAATCAGCCGCATCATAAATGTCATCGCGGCGTGCACCAAAGCGACCTGTTGATTGGCGATATTCTTTCCAAGTGCCACTAAGCGCCTGTGAATATCCAAATGCGGTGCTTTGACGGCCTATTGGGATGACGCCCAGGATATATTTCATGGGTGTGCGCGCGTTGGCTTTGAACCTACTTTCTTGATGAATGATCGCCATCTGTACGTGAACAGGAACGCCCCACTTATGCTTTACAGCTTGAAAAGCCCGATCAAAGGCAGGTCGTTGTGCCAAAATTGAGCACGCGTTGTCCAAGTTTCTTGGCGGGCTATAACGGGCAACGCCGCAAGAGGCCACAAGAAGAAGTAAGATAACTGCGCGAAGGGTACTGCTCATTATCGCCTCTCGCTTTTATAATTTTGCGCCATCATAGCTAAATTCTTGGACTTTAAAAAGCACTATTCTGTGAAGGTACCAGAATAATGGCGGACGACCAAAAAAGACCCTATGGTGCGAATTTTAACACGTTTTGACAAGGAATGTCGCCTAATTGATCACAGATTGTTTCCCGTTTTAGCGAATGTGATCCTGGACAAATTAGGTGTAAAACAGTATCCAGCTGACTCGGGGGTATTTTTGTGTATGAACCAACAGTTTGCAAAATATAATCTTGGCCAGATCGTGCGTCATCGCAAACATCCGTTTCGCGGTGTGGTGTTTGATGTTGATGCAGAGTTTGCAAATACAGAGGAATGGTATGAGTCCATTCCAGAAGATAGCCGCCCCGCGAAAGAGCAGCCGTTCTATCATTTATTGGCTGAAAATGATCATAGCTTTTATGTGGCCTATGTATCTGAACAGAACCTAGTTGCGGATTATTCTGGCGAACCCGTCGAACATCCTGACATTCCAGACATGTTCGGCCCGTTTCAAGATGGTCAATATCCACTGCACTTTCAGTTGAACTAATACCCGATTGCGCAACCATCCTTGCGTGGGTCCGAGCCGCCGACCAAGAACCCATCACTGTTTTCCAATATGGCCTGCGCGCCACCGATTGGTGGCATGGTTTGGTTAACATCATGCCCCAAGTCCAATAGCCCTTGAACCACTGCTAGATCGTAGCTTGGTTCAACATTCAGAACATCACCTTCGGCAAAGCTTCGTGGTCCATCAAGGGCGGCTTGGATATCCATACCATAATCAACAAGGTTGGATAGAACGCGTATATGCCCACAGGGTTGGTATTGTCCCCCCATCACACCCAGCGGCATGGCGTTTCCGCTTCCTTCGCGCAGCATACCTGGAATAATCGTATGCATTGGGCGTTTTCCAGGTTTCAATTCGTTTGGATGTCCTTTTATCAAGTTAAAGCCTGCACCACGGTTTTGGAACAATACTCCGTATTTGCGGCTCGCAATTCCTGATCCGAAACCATGGAAGATTGAATAGATGAGCGATACCGACATGCGGTCACGATCAACGACGGAAATGTAAACCGTGTCTTTGTGAACGGCTTCGGTGATTTCGCTGACACGTTTGTTCACTTTGGTTTTTGAAATTAGCGCGCTGAGTTCATTCGCCAATTCGGTTGATAACATACGTTCTGTTCCATCGTTCACCGTTGGATCAGCGATCAGTCGGTTGCGCGCGTCATAGGCCAGTTTGGAAATTTCGGCCTCGATATGCGCACGCTCAACCCCAAAGGGATCAAGTGAAGCGATATCAAAATTCTTTAGCATGTTCGCCATTAGAATCGCTGTCGCACCCTGGCCATTTGGTGGATGCTCGATCAATTCGTATTTGCCATAAGACCCAGAAATCGGATTGGTATATTCCGCGCGCGCATTCGCAAAATCATCTTCGGTATGATGCCCACCGAGGGAACGTAGTGTTTCAACCATATCAGCGCAGACGTCGCCGCTATAAAAACCGTCGCGTCCTTGGGATGCGATTTTTTCGATTACTTCAGCTTGTCCGGGATAGGAAAAGCGGCTGCCTGTTGCGGGTGCTGATCCATTATTTGTGAAAAATGGAATTGCCGTTTCGTGGAAGGTATTTAACAGATTAAACCAATCGTACCCAACTCTTGGTGCAACTGCGATGCCGTTGTGCGCATACTGAATTGCGGGCTGCAAAATGCGGTCTAATCCCAACTTTCCCCAATCTTCACTTAGGGTACAAAATGCGTCAATGGCCGTGGGTATTGTAACGGCACTTGGGTCACGCAGTGGGACCTTGTCATGTCCTGCTTGTCGCAACTTATCCGCAGTTAGGTTTGCAGGCGCGCGACCAGACCCGTTCATTGCAAGAACGTCATCACGTCCCGCTGGCGAAAATAAGACAAAGCAATCTCCGCCTATGCCCGTCATCTGTGGTTCGCAAATGCCCAATAAAACGGCGCCCGCAATTGCCGCATCCATTGCGTTGCCGCCGTCCTTTAAAACGTCGACCGCGGCTTGAGCCGCAATAGGATGGGATGTGGCGCACATGCCATTTTCGGCAAAAACTGTTGATCGGCCTTTGGAATAGAAATCGCGCATATTAATTCTCCTGTTGGAATTAGAGTAATATGCAAAGCGATATTGGCAACCACAATTGCTCTCGATGTCGGACAAGTACGGACGAAAGTCCGACACCGAGAAAAACCAATTGTGCGGCTTGTATGAATAATATTTACCCAGCGATGCGACGAATTTGACTGCGAAATAAAGATTCTTTGGGGCAGTGTTATTTTTTTGGAAAATTGAGGCGTAGGGTATTGAACGACCCGCGCCGTATTGAGCGTACTTTGCTGCACAGAATACCCACCAAGACCCAGCCAAAGCCACCTTCGGGCAGATTGTCAATTTCTGTATCCAGATTGGGCATTTGGGCGTTGGTGATTGTTCCCGTTGGAATGCATCGGCCTGCATTAATAATGTTTATGCAGAGCACGTCTGATGTGTGCCATTTCAGTGAAATTGGGTGATTAAGGCTCTCTCTGCCGCCGTGTTCTGCAATGTTATTTAACACTTCCGCTAAAACAAGCTCGACTACACCCAAATCAATTTGTGTATTTAATGTTTCCAAGACGTGTATAAATCTGCCCAATCCGATGCGAACAGCGTCAAAATTCTCTGACGTTCGCAATTGAAACCTAATCAAATTATTGCTCAATTCGCTATCCTGTCGCTTTTTGGTCCGAAACGGCTTGCTCAAGTGTCGCGTAGATTGAAAAAATTGAATCCATTCGCGTTAGACGAAAAACCTTTTCAACGGTTGGGGTAAGCGCCCACAGATCCATTTTGCGCCCCTTGCCCATGTGCTTCATGACACTGATAATTGCACCGAGGCCGCTTGAGTCAATAAACTCAACCTGTTCTAAGTTTAACAGTATTTTTGAGTTGCTTTCGTCGATCGCATTCATCGAGTCTTTGAATTCTAACGCAGCGCTCGCGTCTATGCGCATGGCATTCACTGTAACAACTAGGTATTCTCCTTGTTGAGCATGAATAAGGTCCATTATAGTATCCTTCTCAAATAACGACGTGGCGGTACACTGGACGCAAAAGATTACCATTCGGTATGCTTGCCCCAAGATTTTGATGAGGCGGAAAAATGAACGAAGTTGTGATTGCTGGTGCTGCGCGTACGCCTATGGGTGGGTTCCGAGGGGAGTTTGATGGCGTCAACGCCTCGATCCTTGGGGGTGTTGCCTTAAAAGCGGCGCTTGAAGATGCGCAGATCGCGTCTGTGGATGAGCTGTATTTTGGAAATGTATTGCCCGCAGGTCAGGGACAAGCACCCGCACGACAGGCAGGTTTCGCCGCAGGTCTGGGTGAGGATGTTCCAGCGACCACTTTGAACAAGATGTGTGGTTCTGGGATGAAAGCGACTATGATCGGGTATGACCAACTTGTCCTTGGACATTCTAACGTTGTGGCCGTCGGGGGCATGGAAAGCATGTCGAATGCGCCATATCTATTACCCAAAATGCGCGGTGGTGCGCGGATTGGGCACGGTCAGGTCATGGACCATATGTTTTTGGATGGATTAGAGGACGCCTATGACAAGGGCCGTTTGATGGGCACCTTCGCAGAAGACTGTGCAGAAAAATATCAATTCACCAGAGAGGCGCAGGATGAATATGCGCTGGGATCGCTAAGTAATGCGCTCGATGCCCAAAAATCAGGGGCATTTGCACGTGAAATTGCAGCCGTCACAATGAAAACCCGCAAGGGTGAGGTTGTCATTCGCGAAGATGAACAACCCAAAAACGCGCGTCCCGAAAAAATTCCGCACCTAAAACCCGCGTTTCGTGATGGTGGCACAGTGACGCCTGCCAATTCATCGTCAATTTCTGATGGTGCTGCCGCGTTAATTCTAACCACACGTGAACATGCCGAGGCCAATGGCTTGCCCATTCGTGCGGTTATGAAGGGTCATGCCAGCCACGCCCATGCGCCAGGTTGGTTTGCCACTGCCCCAATTCCAGCAGCGGAAAAGTTGTTGAAAAAGATTGACTGGGTAAAGGATGATGTTGATCTCTGGGAAGTGAACGAGGCATTTGCCGTTGTTCCGATGGCGTTTATGCGTGATATGCAGATTTCACGGGATAAGATGAATGTGAATGGGGGGGCCTGTGCATTAGGTCATCCTATTGGTGCATCTGGGGCACGTATATTGGTGACCCTGTTGAACGCGATGGAAACTCGGGATGTGCAGCGTGGTGTGGCCGCAATTTGTATTGGTGGGGGCGAAGGCACAGCAATCGCAATTGAACGCACATGAGGGTCGATTACACTCTATTGACCAAAACAATAGATGCACTGATAGACGGTGAAACCGACCCAATTGCGAAAATGGCAACAATCGCATGTGACGTACATCATTCAGATGACCGTTTCGATTGGACAGGGTTTTATCGTGTGGTCGCACCCGAACTGTTGAAAATTGGTCCATATCAAGGTGGGCATGGGTGTTTGGTAATCCCATTTAGCAAAGGGGTTTGTGGCGCCGCTGCCCGAGAGAACCGTGTGCAGTTGGTCGATGATGTCCATGCCTTTCCTGGGCATATTGCCTGTTCATCTACCACCTTATCAGAAATTGTTCTGCCTGTGCGAGATTGTGCAGGAAATGTGATTGCCGTCTTTGATATCGACAGCAATCAGCCCGCTGCCTTCACGTCAGATGATGCGGAGCAGCTTCAGAAAATTTTGGATCGGGCCTTTGCAAATTAAAAAAGCCACGACCACAAGGGCTGAGGCATGGGTCGGGGATTCCTATAAAATTAGTTTGGTAGGATTACCACATCCACACGACGGTTTTGTGCACGTCCCTCTGGCGTTAGATTAGATGCGATCGGCTGGCTTTCGCCGCGTCCCATCGATTGAATTCGGAATTGCGGAACGCCGTTTTGCTGCAAAATACTTGATACGGCCAAGGCGCGTTCTGTCGACAACAATTGGTTATAATCCGCGGATCCTGTATTGTCCGTATGCCCAACGATTTGGACTGTAGAATTCGGATAATTGATCAGGTTCTGCGTCAAAATGGCCAGATCCGAACGCAAGCTGGGTGTGATGTGCGTGCTGTCCACCGCGAATAAGATATCTTGGGGCAGTGTCACGATCAAACGATCACCTGTGTTTTGGATCATGACATCGTCGCTGTTCATATCACGCCGCAATTCCGTGGCCTGCTTATCCAATTCATTCCCGATTGCAGCGCCAAGGCCTGCTCCAATCAACGCGCCACGCACGGCACCTTGACGCCGTTTTACAGAATTATCGCCACCCGTGGACATGCCCGCAACGGCACCAACCAGCCCGCCGATAATCGCGCCCTGTTTGGTTTTGGTTCTGTCAATATTTTGATCAAAGCCTGTGGATGTATTACAGGCAGAAACGGCCAGTGTAGAAATTAATAGGCCTGCTATAATTTTTTTTGACGCCATTTTGATGATCCTTTGTGATGGGTTGTCCTCACTATTACGCGGCGCTTTGGAATTGAAAACTCATGAGGATGTTATGGGCAAAAAGACGCGCAAAGGGCATGTAGGACCAGCAAAAAATCGCTTTTAGGTGTGCGCTTTGAATGCCTCATAGGCCAGCATCGCGCGTTTAATGCTGAGCCCCCAGTGATATCCGCCCAAACTGCCGTCCTTGCGCAATGCCCGATGGCACGGGATCAGCCAACTGATTGGATTTTTGCCAATTGCGGTTCCAACTGCGCGAACGGCGCGGGCGTTACCTGCTTTCAATGCCACACCGGAATAAGTGCTGGCGTGGCCCATGGGGATGTCCAACAGGGCTTTCCAGACTTTTACATAAAACGGGCTGCCGATCAGGTGCTTCGGTGCGGCGTGGGCGCCATCGAACAGCGAGGATTCATATTGTGCTAAATTTTCCACTGACTGAATGAATTTCGCCTTGGGCCAGCGGGCAGTGAAATCATGTTTTGTTTCATCCATTCCAACTTCGGCGCAAAACCCCAATCCACAAATGCCATGCTGAGTTGCTAACACCAGAGCGGGGCCGAAGGGGGTGTCGATATCGTTATAAAAGATTTTATCCAAGGCCGCATCATGCGCGTCTGTCACATGAATGTTTGGCCCAGCAAAATCCGAAACAGAGACATCTGTCGTTAATGGGATTGAATGCGAAAACCCCAGGCTGAGATATTGCGGGAAATCGTCCGACACTGCGCCCATCCAATTTTTCAGAGTGACCATGAGTTTATCAGGTGAAATCTCAAGTCCATGTGCAACGCCTGACAGTGTGACATCTCGGTCAGCAGTGTCCAAAAAATCAATGGCCTTTTGGATGATATTAAAATCGTGTCGATTATATTTTGCTGACATGTGAACCCTTTTTATCGCATGATAATGCAATGATAAATTGATGCGACCCCAAAATGCTTGTGATTATTTACAAAAGCGGGCATTCACGTCGGCATGGCAAAACAACTTGATTATCACACGATCCGACAAATCTTTGAACGCTTTGAGGCTGCAGAAGCAGAGCCCAAGGGTGAATTGAACCATGTCAATGTTTATACGTTGGTCGTCGCGGTGGCGTTAAGTGCGCAGGCGACGGACGCGGGCGTGAACAAGGCGACCGAAAAACTGTTTCAAATTGCAGATACCCCACAAAAAATGCTCGACCTGGGTGAAGAAGGCCTGATCGAGCATATCAAAACCATCGGCCTTTATCGGAATAAGGCCAAGAACGTCATCAAACTTAGTAAGATTTTGGTTGACGATTATGGCGGTGTTGTTCCCAATTCGCGTGCTGCACTTCAGTCGTTGCCGGGCGTAGGGCGCAAAACCGCAAATGTCGTTTTGAACATGTGGTGGCAGTTTCCAGCGCAGGCGGTTGATACGCATATTTTTCGGGTTGGAAACCGTTCGGGCATTGCCGTTGGTAAAGATGTCGATGCGGTTGAACGTGCGATCGAAGATCACATTCCAGCAGATTTTCAATTACATGCACATCATTGGTTAATTTTGCATGGACGTTACCATTGTAAAGCGCGTAAACCGCAATGCGGCACCTGCTTAATTCGCGACCTGTGTTTGTTTGAGGAAAAAGAATTATGAAGAAGTTTGAAATCGTCGGTATCGGAAATGCGATTGTTGATGTGATTAGCACCTGTGATGACAGTTTCCTTGATCTGATGGGGATCGAAAAAGGCATCATGCAATTGGTCGAAAAAGAGCGTGGTGAAACGCTGTATGCTGCGATGGAAACACGGACGCAGACCCCTGGCGGTGCAGTTGCCAATACGATCGCGGGGATTGGTGCATTGGGCCTGAAAACGGGGTTTGTTGGTAAGGTACGCAATGATGCATTGGGCCAATTCTATGCCAAAAGCATGAATGACACTGGAATCGAATTTTTGAACCCACCGATGGATGGATCGGATGTGCCCACATCGCGTTCGATGATTTTCGTGACACCAGATGGCGAACGTTCAATGAATACATATC
>JAAEZW010000407.1 GCA_018222665.1 Paracoccaceae bacterium | reverse complement strand
CATGTGCGCGTTAATGCAAACAAAGTGTCCAAACCTTCGACCGCCATTTTGGCGGGTACGGTTTTGACCTTTCCGCAAGGCAACCAAATCCGTGTGATCAAAATTGTCGAATTGGGAACCCGCCGTGGTCCCGCCAGTGAAGCGCAAACACTATACGAAGATCTAAGCCCGCCCGAGGAAAAAATTCCACAAGAGCAAAGCCAAAGAGGAGGGGCGCGTCCAACCAAGAAGGATCGACGCAGTCTTGATCTTATCCGCGCGCGCACTCTTGATTGATTTGCCGCGCTGCTTTAGCAAGCAATTTGAGAATGAAGTAGGATGATAGCCAATGACATACATCGTCAACGAAAATTGCATCGCATGTAAATACACCGACTGCGTCGAGGTATGCCCCGTCGATTGTTTCTATGAGGGGGAAAATATGTTGGTGATCCATCCCGACGAATGCATCGACTGTGGCGTATGTGAACCTGAATGCCCCGCAGACGCAATTCGTCCCGACACTGAACCAGACACAGAAAAATGGGTCGAATTTAACCGCAAATATGCAGAACAATGGCCCGTGATCATCACCAAAAAAGACCCGCTGCCCGAAGCAGATGAGCGCGATGGCGAAGAGGGCAAGCTTGAGAAATATTTTTCAAAAACACCCGGTGAAGGTGGATAAAAATGCGGTGATTCCCGCGAAGGTGGGAATCAGTGAATTTTTGTGGTATGCTCTGCCCACAAATGAAGAACCGTCTCGACATGGGTACAGTGCGCTGGACTGTATCTAACTAAAATCAGCATATACCTAGTTTGGACATCCCTTGGGATGTGCCTAGGGTTTTTGTCGTCTGAACATCAGATGCAAAAGGGGATAATTGAATGACTAAAAGCAAGAAATCTGAATTTTGTGCAAACGAATATGTGGTCTATCCAGCCCACGGCGTTGGACAAATCGTATCCATTGAAGAGCAAGAGATTGCAGGAATTTCGATGGAGTTGTTTGTGATTTCTTTTGAAAAAGACAAAATGACTTTGCGCGTCCCAACTGCGAAAGCGACCGAAATCGGTATGCGCGCGCTTAGCTCGCCAGACGTGATTGATCAGGCTATGAAGACGCTAAAGGGTAAGGCCAAGGTGAAACGAGCTATGTGGTCACGCCGTGCGCAAGAGTATGAACAAAAAATCAACTCTGGCGATTTGATCGCAATTGCAGAGGTTGTGCGTGATTTGCACCGCAACGACACAGATCGCGAACAAAGCTATTCAGAGCGTCAGTTGTATGAAGCTGCACTAGAGCGTTTGACACGCGAAGTTGCCGCCGTTGCAGATGGCGATGAAACTGCCGCGGCCAAGCGTGTAGACGAGGTGTTGGTATCCCGCGCCGCCTAAGTCAGTTTGGATAGTTTTCGGAAAACCCGCGGCAACGCGGGTTTTTTTATGCCAAAAATTGAAGGGCAGCCAGCAATGTGAATGTTTCGCCCAACATCTGTGTTGCCCCCAGGGTGTCGCCCGTGTGTCCCCCGATTTTCCATCTGGCAAGTGCGGTCGCGGCAACGGCGAGTCCCGCTGCGCAGCCAATCACCCACGCGCCCGGAATGCCCATCATGATCAACGCGACAATTGCGGCCAGTACCAGTGCACCATAGGCGGCATTTTGATCCGACATGGCCGTTTGATGCGACAGGCCCGCCCCCCGTGCATTGGGAATACGCACCATAATCAGGGGTAGGGGGGCACGCGATAACACCGCCGCCGAGATCAGGGCGATAAATGCAATTTCCGCCTGCATTAGTGCAGCGATGATCTGCCATTGCAGGCCAATGATTAGGATCAATGCGATTACGCCATAGGCGCCGATATGGCTGTCCTTCATAATCTCAAGGCGTCGCTCAATCGTCCAGCCGCCCCAAAATCCATCCGCGCAGTCGGCTAACCCATCTGCATGCATCGCCCCTGTGATGATCAGCGATGTCATCACAACACAGCCTGCGCTGATGTTTGGCCCGAAACCCAAAAT
>JAAEZW010000406.1 GCA_018222665.1 Paracoccaceae bacterium | reverse complement strand
GTTCAAATATGTTTTGACAACGGCGGCGTCATCTTCGCTTGCTAACCCGTCGGCGATCGCATCATTGTAGCGCTGAAGTGCTGCGCGCGTGATGGGAATGTTTTGTCCTGTTCCTTCAGCAATCTTTTGGATAATCCCAAGGTCCTTTGGCCAAATATCAACGGTGCTTTTGGGTGTGTAATCACCAGATAAAATTGTCGGTGCGTGATTTTCCAAGATCCAGCTGGTGCCCGCGCATTTGGGGATAACCTCCATAAAGCGTTCAAAACTGATCCCTTGACAGCGCCCAAAGGCCATCGCTTCTGCCATGGCCATAATATGCACTCCAGCCAAAAGTTGATTGGTCGCTTTCATCGCCGATCCCAATCCCGCCTCTGATCCGAGATTGAAAACATTGGCCGAGATACTGTCAAAAATGCCTTTGACGCGGGCAATTGCATTTTCGTTGCCTGACACCATCAGGGTCAGTTCCCCACTTTTTGCGCGTGCCGCGGCACCTGACATCGGACAATCCAAATAGGTTAGGTTTTTACGCTGTAACTTTTGCTCTGTCTCTCTTGCGAATTCTGGCGATACTGTGGACAGGCATATGATAATTGAATGTTCGTGCAACTGGTCGCACAAACGCGGATTATCGAACAGAACCGAGGTGACTTGCGCCTCGTTTACGACCGTTAAGAGGACGGCATTGATTTCAGAAAGGTGATCTGCATAGACTGTTGGTTCACCACCCTATGCGACCAGCGCAGCGACCTTATCCGCGTCCACATCAACGCCCCAAACTTTGTGCCCGCCTTTCAACATGTTCAGTGCAATGGAAAACCCCATTGATCCCAAACCGAATAAAACCAGTTTCATCAAAACATCCTTTCGAAAACAATAATCTGATTGCCCAAAGCACAAGTCACGTATGCACCCTGAGCCACGTAAATGCAGCTCAGGATTTTGAGGAAAGGACTATGGTCGGATGACAAAATATCCGCTGTCATCCAATTTCATAAGTCGGCCAACGCCACCTGGAACCACCACCGCTGACTCAACAAGTTGTGGGGCTTTTCCCTCTTTCTTGGTCATTCCGTTGATCGTATTTTGACAGGCGCTGAATTGTAGGTCTGGTATGCTTGCTGAAAAGTTTTTTACACGATCTAACACCGGTGATGTATCCTCTCTCAGCATGTGAAGTCCTGCATTGAACGCAACGATTTCAATTTCGAACATATTGCCTTTTTCACTTTGCATGCGTGCAAAATTCGCGGCAACGTTCAAAACTTTGTTCAATGTCGCGGGATCATTGTCGCTGACCTGCAGGGCCAATCTGTTGACACCGTCTCCCGCCTGACCAGCATAGGCCGTTTGTGATACGAATACGCTTAGACATATAGCCAAACACATTTTGATAATGGTTTTCATTTTTTACTCCCTGTTTGCTACACACAGTAGTGTAAGCAAATTTTTCAAATTTAATCTAATCTAAATTTGCGGGCTTCATTGGTGCGGGTATTGAATGCAATAAATTCACCGCTTCCAACGGCCTGTCCTGTCATCGATCTGATGACAACTTGATGGGTCACCATCAAGGTCACCCCTGGTTCCAAATGGCGAAGTTTTTGTTCTAACTTCTCCAAAACGACGTCTTTGTCGGCGAAGTCCTGAAAAAAGGAATTTAACCCAGAAAATGGGGTCCATGGCCCAAGCCCCAGCAATTCGGCGGTCTCTTTGCATCGACACCACTCGCTTGATAACACTTCGGTGAAATTTGTTGCGCTATGTCGTATTTCCGCACCGATTTCCATGGCCTGCTTACGGCCGAGGCTGTCCAAATTGCGTTGTGTGTCACAGTTTTCTAGCGCAAAATGGGCAGGGTCCCCAAAGCCTGGAGCCAGTGCATGGCGCATGAACACAACATCTGCATCAATTCTGGCGATTGCCGCGGTTAATTTATCCTCGGCAGAGGCCGATACGACGCTTAAGAATACCGCAAAAATCCCAATCAATAAGCGCATTAA
>JAAEZW010000405.1 GCA_018222665.1 Paracoccaceae bacterium | reverse complement strand
TGCGCTGACGGGACACTCTGCTGGTGGCCATCTAGTGGCGCGGTTGGGTGTGCCCGATGTGCTTTCCGATGATCTAGTCTCTCGCATTACGCACATTGTCCCAATTTCTGCGGTCGCTGATTTGCGCACCTTGGTGTTTACAGAAATGAACAACGATTTTCGACTGACAGATGAAGCCGCCAAAGCTGAAAGCCCCGCATTAATGCCTAAACCAAGCTGTCCCGTGACTGTTTGGGTTGGAGGCGATGAACGACCAGTATTTTTGGAGCAATCAATGATTTTGGCTGAAAACTGGGGTGTAAAAATGATCGTCCGTCAGGGTGAACATCATTTCGATGTAATTGATGGATTGAAAGACCCCAACAGTATTTTGGTACGGCTTTTAACTTCATAAACTTAAGCTAAAATACATTTATAAATTGAATATTATGAAATTGTCTCACTCACTTCCCAGAGATGCTGTAGTAGGTGCTGATATATCAACACATGGGGTCGAATTTTTTCTGCGGTATATTGGGTTGTTTCCGAGTTTGCCCCACGGTTTAGAATAAGTGACTTTAGCATGATATCTAGGATATTTGTTCTTTGAACTCGTTAACTTCACGACTTATAATTATTTCAGGTGCTCACGCCGAGTTTTACAACAAAGTCATTAGACCACTCGGATGCGTTTTTTATCAAAGACGCGTAGGACCGTTTTTAAGTCATGTCCACGTTTCAGAATTTGACCATCCATACCGATAACGCTGTATTCGCCTTGCTTGCTTCGCAGCTTTGGGCGTTTTTCAATTCTGTAGAGCGGTTGTTCCGCTGTGCGTCTAAATATTGAAAATACGGCGACTTCCTTTAAGGACGAAATCCCATAATCGCGCCATTCACCAGCTGCCACCATCTGACCATAAAGTGATAGTATTACGCTGAGTTCGGTGCGGTGAAACGCAACAACATGTTGTGCGTTTGCACCAGGAAAGGGTGTTAAGTTATTCATACTTCCAGACTTGCGTCATCTGCACCAATTTTCAAGAAAAAAAGCCCCGCGTAGTGCGGGGCCTGACAGTTGGATTGTCAAAATGGTTTATTCCATATCCTCTGGTAGGATTTGGTTCAGCACGATGGCAAGGAAAGCCGTTGGGGCAACCGCAGATGTCGCCAGTGTCTTCCAAATACCGGGAAGATACTGAACAGCCGTTGGAACAAGGTTCAAACCAAGACCCGCAGTCAATGAAATTGCGATGATTACCATGTTGCGTCGTGTCATCTTTACCTCTGACAAAACATTCATGCCTGCGGCAGCAACCATGCCGAACATGACGATCACACCACCGCCCAAAACAGGGAGAGGCATCGATGCGATCAATGCACCAATTTTTGGTAGCAAACCACAGATCACCAAAACGACGCCTGCAATTGTGACAACGTGACGGCTCATCACGCCGGTCATGCCGACAATGCCAACGTTCTGGCTAAAGGATGTGTTTGGCAAACCGCCAAAGACGCCCGCGACCGCGGTTCCCAGGCCGTCCGCATATGTTGCGCCCGCGATTTCTTCGTCAGTTGCATCGCGCCCTGCGCCTGCCTTTGCAGTTGCTGATGTATCGCCAACAGTTTCAACGGCGGACACGATTGACACCAATGTGACTGCAATTACCGCGCCCAAGTTGAATTCAAAGCCGTATGGTAGGACCTGAATGCTTGTGACCCAGCTTGCTTTTTGGAAACCTGCAAGGCTGACCATGCCCGACATTGCGGCAACTGCGTAGCCCGCTAACAAACCAACAAGGATCGCCGCATTTGAAAGTGCGCCAGAAGTCTTAAACTTAATCAACAATGCCACGACGATTACCGTCAGTGCGACGGACCAGTGTTTCAGTGAGCCAAAGCTTTCTGCCGCCATTTGGAAATCAGCAGCGCCACCTGCAGCGTATTTGATACCAACTGGGATCAAATAAAGCCCAATCGCCAAAATCACCAAACCTGTGACAAGTGGCGGGAAAAGAAACCGTATGC
>JAAEZW010000404.1 GCA_018222665.1 Paracoccaceae bacterium | reverse complement strand
GGCAAATTCGCATAGACCGCGCAGGGCTTCGCCAAAGCGATCATCTGCAATTGTCATTGCCACACGAATATGACCTGCCGCAGAGGCACCGAAACTTTCCCCAGGCATCACGGCAATGGATCGTTCATCCAGCAACCGATTTGCAAATTCAATCCCGCTCAACCCCGTTTTACGCATATCCAACATCAGATACATTCCCCCACGTGGCGCAATCATCGGAATGTTTCGGAACCCTTGCAAAATATTCAGGGCAATTTCGCGCCGTCGTTTAAATGGGGCGGCAATTTCCTCTTCAAAGGCCTCTCCTTGCGACAAGGCGAACAGCGCTGCATCCTGGACAAACCCTGCAACGCCATAGGTTGTGTTGGTCGCCAGATCGATCATGTTTTCAATCGCCTCTGCTGGGGCGATGACCCAACCAATGCGACTGCCTGTCATTGCATGGCTTTTGGACATGGAACCGATCACAATCGTACGTTCGGCCATGTTGGGCAAGGCACGCGGTGACACATGCGCGCCTGACCAAATTTGCGTGTCATACACCTCATCCGAAATCAGCGTCAGATCATTACGTTGTACATATCCTGCGATCGCCTCCATCGCCTCGGTGGAATAAACCGTGCCCGTTGGGTTATTGGGTGAATTCATCAGAAATGCACGCGCACCCTCGGGACGGGTGGCCAAATCAGCGGCACTGGGTTGGAAATCATTTTCGGGGCCCGTTTTATTTGGCATTGGCACACAACTGGCCGCACGGATTGAGGTGGGATAGGTTGCGTAATAGGGGTCCAGATGCACAACACCGTCCCCCGGGTCCGTGGCACAAAGGATCGCGGCAAACAAACCCGCCTGCCCCCCAGGGGTGATCAGCACATTTTTATGACTGGTCGGAACACCCGTGCGTTCCTGAACACGCGCCGCAACCGCACGGCGCAATTCGGGTGTGCCAGGTACGCTGGCGTATCCTGTGTGCCCACCAAGCGCCGATTGATGCATCGCCGCCAAAATCTTGGGGTCGGTGCGAATGTCATGTTCCCCAATCGTCAATTCCAACACATCCTGCCCCTTGGCGATCATCGCGCGGGATTTATACAGGATCTCCCACCCATCGGACCCATCTGTTGTGATTTGCTGAATACGTTTTGAAAGCTGCATCTGCCACCCCTTGCCTGTTCCCCCGAATGGGCCACGGAAGGTTCAAAAAGTCAAACTGGAATTGTGTTGAATTTCCCAAGGTCATCTGATAGCTGTCATCCCATGATGACCATCGACACACACATTATTTGCTGTTGCTAATTCAATCTATCGAGGTTGGATTTAAGGTTGTTTACATTCCCTAAATGAAATTGCTAAGTCCCGCCTAACCCTGCGTATGCCCATGGCAAAGGACACCCAAATGACGACGATCAAATTGCACAATTCAATGAGCCGCCAGAAAGAGGTGTTTGCTCCGATTGATCCGAACAATGTGCGCATGTATTTGTGTGGGCCCACCGTGTACGACCGCGCCCATATTGGGAACGCGCGCAATGTGATCATGTTTGATGTGCTGTTCCGCCTATTGCGACAGGTGTATGGTACTGACCATGTGACCTATGTTCGTAATTTCACCGATGTGGACGACAAAATCAACGCACGCGCTGCATCCAGTGGACGGGACATTTCTGAGATCACAGCAGAAACAATGCAGTGGTATTTGGATGACATGGGTGCGCTTGGCAATCTGTTGCCAACGCATATGCCGCGGGCAACAGAATACATTACGCATATGGTTGCGATGATTGAACAGTTGATTTCTGACGGCCATGCATATGCCGCAGAAGGGCATGTTTTATTTTCTGTGTCCTCTTACAAGGATTACGGAAAACTATCAGGACGATCACTGGATGATATGATCGCAGGTGCCCGGGTCGATGTGGCGCCATATAAACGCGATCCGATGGATTTTGTCCTTTGGAAACCCTCTGCCGATGACCTGCCAGGTTGGGACAGCCCGTGGGGCCGTGGT
>JAAEZW010000403.1 GCA_018222665.1 Paracoccaceae bacterium | reverse complement strand
TTTGTCTTCAATGTCAGTCTTGATGTCCGCAATGCCGCCACATGAGGCCACAAATAGCAAAATAAGAAGAATAAAACGTTGCATGTGAAACCCCGTGTAGTTGTTAGAGTAAGTGGTCTATGGCTTTATCTCGCAGCGCATCCTTAAAGTACCTTGGTCTTTAAGGTACGCGTTGGTATGCGGGTAAGTCCTCGGGCAATATGTGATAGGGCTGCTTATCGATGCAAAAAATAGCACTTTCTGGTTTGAACCATGAATGATCATCTAAGCTGCCAATTTTCAACACCAACATACCGGGACGCGGTGGACTTTTGACGCAAATGTGGGTTCCACACTTTCCACAAAAGTAGCGAGTTCTCGGGGCTTCGAGATCGCTTCTCTCAAAGATGCTGGGTGTCCCCTTTGTCCATTTAAACGCATCCTCTGAAATAACGACAGAGGTATTTGCAGCGCCGCCCGATAGATATCGACACTCTCGACAGTGGCACAATATCTGTGAATGTATGGGTCCGGTGAATTCGTAGTGCAGGTCCCCACAATAACAGCGTCCCGTGTAACTCATCATGTGACCTCCATTATCTGACAATTTGAGCGTAACAAAAAAATGTTATCACGCAAATTCCAATCGCATGAAGATCAGAAATAAAGACTTAATCTTGTAAAAGCCGGAGCGCATCTCGCGCGATCATTTTTTCTTCTTCCGCCGGAACCACCCAAACCGCAATTTTCGAACTATCTGCATGCAGGCGCGTTTTGCGGGCGTGATTGGCGTCTGGGTTCATTCGTGCGCCAATCCATTCGAGACCACGCAAGATGCGTGCGCGTACGCCGACAGCATTTTCGCCAATTCCGCCGGTAAACGCGATTGCATCTAATCCTTCCATCGCTGCAATCAGGCTGCCAGCGTGTCGTAATGACCAGTAACAAAAATGTTCGATTGCAAAGGCGCTGTCAGCGCTCGGATCCACCATCAGATTACGCATGTCTGATTTGCCCCCAGATAGGCCAAGCAACCCGCTTTCGTGGTTCAAAATTGCTTTAGTCCGGTCTAGGCCGTTGTCTTCAACCAAGCGTAAGACGGCATTGGCGTCAATGCCACCGGAGCGCGTGCCCATTGTTAAGCCATCCAATGGTGAATATCCCATCGTCGTCGCAATGGATTGACCGTTTAAGATCCCACATAGGCTCGCACCATTGCCTAGGTGAAATGCCAAAAGACGCGAGGGCAGTTTTTCGCCTGAAATTTCCGGTAGCTTTTCAACCAGCGACGCATAAGAAAGCCCATGGAACCCGTACCTTCGTATGCCCTTGGTTTCTACCATTTTGGGAATGGCATAGCGCGTTGCAACATCGGGATTTGTCGCGTGAAAACTGGTGTCAAAGCTGACAAATTGGGGCAGATCGGGGACCTGTTCTTGCAATGCAATGATTGGCGCAAGATTGTGTGGGTTGTGGAGGGGTGCCAGGGGTGTGCACTGCCCAATTTCAGACAAAACATCGGCATTCACGCGCATCGGCGTCGTTAACTTGCGCCCCCCGTGAACAACCCTATGACCAACAGCCGCAAGTGTGTTCGGAGCATACCCCTTGGCATCAAGTGCGTTTAACACCGCCTTGAGCGCAGATTGGTGATCGATGAAGGGGGTCTGAATACGCGCACCCGCTATAGTTAGCGAAGATGCGCCTCCAATACCTTCGGCGATCCCACTTATCTCCTCGTTTAATTCTGTATCGAAAATGGCAAACTTAATCGAAGATGAGCCTGCATTTAGAACAAGAATATTGGAATTTTTGCCTGCCATTTTGCGATTCCTTGTCGACGTATCCTCTAATAATGCCAGTAACTGATTAATATTGATACATCACAATGCGGCACATCAACCGAATGGCTTAGAACTAGGCTTTAGATCGAGTTTTGAAAATTTTGGCAACCCAGTCAGGCAATGACGCCCCTAACAGTTTCTTACGGTATTGATCATGATTTGTACATTGTCTGGGTTAGCGTCTG
>JAAEZW010000402.1 GCA_018222665.1 Paracoccaceae bacterium | reverse complement strand
AGCATATCCAGCGTTACATGGAACCCGCAACCTATGCCACAACACCCGATGATATCGCGCTGGATGCGATTGAAGAAGTGGGGCCAAATGGCCACTTCTTTGGCATTCAACACACCCAAGAACGCTATACTACTGCATTCTATCAGCCGTTTGTTTCAGATTGGCGCAACTTTGAAGCTTGGGAAGCCGCAGGTGGCGTTTGGACTCCCGAGCGTGCGCATAAAATCTACAGACAGATTTTGGCAGAGTTTGAGGCGCCGCATATGGATGAGGCGATCAAAGAAGAGCTAAAAGACTTTGTCGATCGCCGCAAAGCCGAAGGTGGCGCACCAACTGATTTTTAGGTCGTCCATCATTTCCTAAAGAAGCTTGGCAATCCTGCGTGTCAGGAGGTGCCAATGTTAGGTGTTGTAAATAAAGCGATAGAGGCGTTTGTTTCTCAGCGGTATGGGGACAAACTTTAGGCTGATTTGCTGATTGATCTATCGCTGCCTGGGTATGAGTTTGAGGCGATGCTGAATTATGAGGATGGCAGTATTCTTAGCCAGTCCTTCGGCATCGCCCTGCGAAGCGCGATTAAACGCTATCGCCTGAAGCCGCAGGATTTTACACCAACCGATCTCGCCCCCGAAATACTGTACCTGATCGAGGCCAATCAGGCCGCGATGAGTGCGTCACACTCCCTTACCGAACGTTTGCAGGGCGCAAAAATGCTGGCAGAGGAACAAGCGCATTCTGACACATTAACGGGTCTACGCAATCGGCGGTCCCTCGAGCGGATTTTGGATCATTTGGCGCAAAACAATGAAAGCTTTTCTTTGATACAGATTGATTTGGATTATTTCAAATCGGTGAATGACACCTTGGGGTAAGCCCCGTGGTACATGATTTTACAACATGTCACCAATGTCCTGCGGCGCGAAACACGCCATGATGATTTTCTTATTCGTATGGACGGGGATGAATTCAAGTTGGTGATTAAACATTTGACAGATCATGCGCGTCTGATGTCGCTTTCTACTGCGCTTATTCGCGGGATCGAAGAACTCCAAGAGTATGATGGAACGCCCTGTCAAATTTCGGCGAGCCTTGGTGTGCTGGTTCACGTGGGCGGCGGGGATAGGCGAATTTCGCGGCCTGAAGGGGCGTTTATATGTGCTTTAACGCCCATTCGTTGTACCCCTGTTCGCCGCGGTACCAAATCACCTGATCCTTACCCGTTTCATTGTGGTTCCAAAGTTGTTTTTCGCCTTCACCCATCGCGGCACGGACCAGAATGCGACGTTTCTGGCTTTGTTTGATGTCGCGGGTTAGGGCAGCTTCGTCCCATTTATGCACACATTCCTCGCGGAACATTTGCATCCGACTTACCTGTGTTGGATCACCTGCTAGGTTTATCCGCTCGTCTGGATCGTCGGCCACGTTAAACAGCAATTCACCATCAACGGATGAGGCGATGTATTTGTAATCACCCTCACGGATCATAAAGATGGGAACTGGCGTGGTTTCTGCCAAATATTCAGCATAAATCTTACGTCTGAGTTCGTTTTGCTCTTGCCCAATCAGCGAGAGCAGGTCAATGCCCTCTAACGGCTCAATCGCTTCGTCAATCCCCGCAATCGCATTAAACGTGGGCAGCAGATCAACCAAGGATACCAATTCACGCACCCGTGCGGGCGCAATCCACGGCGCATTCACTATCAGTGGAATATGCATCGATTTTTCAAAGAAATGCTTTTTGAACCACATGCCGCGTTCGCCCAACATTTCCCCGTGATCGGATGTGAAAATAATCACTGTATTTTGATCCGCACCTGTATTTTTCAGTGCGTCCAAAACGCGCGAAACCAAATGATCAATATAACTGATTGATCCGTAATAGGCGCGAATGGCTGTGCGAATTTCATCATCGCTAAACTCCACGCCCAGCATTCCAAAATCCTTTAGCAGGCGCAAGGAATGGGGATCTTGCGCATCCTCAGACAATGGTCCAACCGAGGGCAAGGGGA
>JAAEZW010000021.1 GCA_018222665.1 Paracoccaceae bacterium | reverse complement strand
AAGGCAGCTTGCGGTCATCCGCAGCATGTCCCTCAACCAGACTGCTTCCGATCCCTGAACACTCAATGGCTTCGCAAAGCTAGAAACGAAAGCACGTTCAGTGATTGCTGAGGTAGGCGCAGGCCATTTGATCGCGCGGCCTCAATAAGACTGCCAAGCTAGCTCACAAGCAATAACGCGCCCAAAAACAAGACGAATGGCACAGCAATAACGCTAATTTGTACTGCGCGCCAAAAGTGTGCGACAGGTGCATTGTCCTTAGACATAATGAGATAGCGATACCGTTAGGTAAAGCATCGCTGCTCCTGAGCTAAGTATGAACGCATATGCAAGCGTAAGTGGAGATGGTTTCGTTCTCTTACGATTGACCCTTCGGTATTGCAAAAGCAATCCGCTCGCGGAAAAGGTATTCATGATCTGCCTCAGTTTTATAATTATATACCTGAAAGAATACACCAAATTTCTGTAAATTGCAAATTGGAAAGTTATGATGACAATCGGAGAAAAGGGTTGCCAGTTCATTGAACGCTACTGTCTGATCCCAGAAGGTAACAAAGTTGGCCAGCCGCTTAAGTTGTTAGACTTACAGCGTAAGTTCGTTCTCGACGTCTACGATAATCCAGCTGGGACGTCCCGTGCTTATCTCTCGGTGGCTAAGAAGAACGGTAAGTCGGACTAATTGCAGCTATCGTATTGGCGTATTTTAGTCGGGCCAGACTTCAAGTTGGCCGTTTAATTAAGTGTAATGATAAAAGCGATTGAGGTGAGTAGCAGAATTATAAGCAAAGCGTAAAAATTTTCATCTTCCACTTTTTTAGCCGCTGCAACGCATTGGGAGCAGTGGCTTGGTTTTGTAACTTGGCATTTCATGCAATCAGCTTTTCTCATGCGGATGAGATAGGGCGAAAGACAATAAAGGAAAGAAAGTCGCAGTCGGCTTCAGTGTAAGATGATCAAGACTTCAAGTTGGTTATTTAAGGATACGTTTAAAAAATAAGCTGCCGCAACAATGATTAAAAAGGGCACAATACCTAGCAACCACATACCTAGAAACCATAGTGTGTGTGCTGGTCCGACAAAGTCTTCGTAATCCCAAGTACCGATCAGCTTGCCCCCAGTGGCGAGCAGTGCGATCGAGGTCAAGATGGGCCAGATGATAAAATGAAGAATAGTAGGCATGTTAGTCTTCGGTAGGCCATTTGAAAATCCAGTTAATAAGTAAATTACCAATCAATCCGAAAGCCAAGATTATTGCAATCGTGATGCCAAAACTTGAATAGAGTTCAGAGCGATTTGTTTCGTCGATCCCTTGCATCATAACCACAGCGCCAAACGGCAAAATATATGTGAACACAAGGTACGCCCACATCGCAACAATCAAGGCTCTGCGCAGTATTTCCATAGATTAAGGAAACCACACCATGGGTCTGTTTGACAACTTTAAAAAAGCTGAGGTGTGCCTCTAAGTCGAACGTCCACAACGCAGTGATCTGGCAACCTGCATGCATATCCTGCTTCCTGAAAAGTGCCCACTGATGATCTCTATGTGGTGGGACTTCGAATACAAGATTGGGGAAAGACTAATTTATGTACAAGTCAAAAGCGCAAGGGTTTGTAAACGTTGAGGCGACCTCCCTCTAGGCTCAGTGGGGAATGTATGCGTCGATCGCTGCCAGTTTCGGAATAAGAACCGTGCGGGGTTTGAAAAAGTAACCTACAGACCGTCTATCTCGATATTGATAATTCTCTCATTACTGCTCTGGAATTTACAGGCCCAGCCGCGCCGCCGATGATGTTTTTAGCATTAGGTATAAACTTATCTCAAAGTCGTTTGGTTCCAAACATCCCAATTGCTTTGATCTCCGGGATTAAGCTAATTGGTCTGCCAATTTTGTCATTAATCTTAATCGCGATGTTCAGGACCGACGCACACTGGGCGAAGTTACTATTGTTTAATTCTGCTGGTCCTTCTGGAGCCATGGCCTTTGCACTTGCGATGCTATACTGAGCAAACACAAAAGTTATCGCACCGGTTAATATCTGGACGTCGATCTTATCCCTGCCTCTATTAGCAGTGTTGTCTCGACAGGTGTAAGTCTTTGAGACGTTTGTGAAGTTGCTATGTGGAAATATACTTAGCTCCTGCTGCCGTAGAGAAATTGATTGCTGTCAAATTCGTGCATAGGATCAGACATCTGTTGCTCTATCGCTGCGCCCCCCTTGCTATGGCAGGTTCATCCAACCCTGACTGCATCGCATTTCAAATTTCAGGGTGATAATTATCGTTTTGGCGTCCCCCTAAATGAAATTACCAGAAAGCTGCGCCTGTCAAAATCATTTGGTGTGTTTAGTGGCGCGACGGTTTACATCGATTACACGGATCACACCTCAGACATCGACGTCTATATTTTTGATCAGTTGGTCTTTGGTTCCAGCTTGGGCAATAAGGGTGTCACCATGTGGGCTAGCTGGGCGGTATTCATCCCCATCACAAGTGTAAGCATACCGATGCTGCGCAATTACGGAGTGTCGTGACTGCAATCGTCGAATGTAGTTAAATTTACGGCGAATTAGGTTGATCATCTGCAGAGTTTATAGTTACGCTACTTCTGCGAAAAAAATAATCCGATAGGGAGTGAATTATGAAAAAGATTATCTTTGCTGCAGCTATGGCGATTGGTACATCTTCTGCAACAATAGCATCTGCAGATTGCGGAGAGGTTTCTATAACTGAGATGGATTGGGCGTCTTCAGCGGTGGTAACAGCCGTTGCAACATTTTTGATGGAACAAGGCTACGGCTGTTCTGTGCAAAAGGTTCCGTCTTCGACGGTCCCTGCACTGACATCACTGGCGGAGACAGGTGAGCCCGATATTCTGACCGAAGTATGGGCAAACTCCACACCATCCTATCAGCCATTGGTTGATTCCGGTAAATTGGTTGAGGTCGCAAATGTACTATCGGATGGCGGAGTTGAAGCATGGTGGATCCCTGCGTATCTGGCTGAATCCAACCCAGAGCTCACCACATGGGAAGGCATCATGGCGAATCCAGCTGCAGTTGGTGGCAAATTCCACGATTGTCCGTCAGGTTGGGCGTGCGACATCATTAACAATAACAACCTGAAAGCTGCTGGCGCTGAAGCTGGCGGACTTGAGCGTTTCCAACATGGTTCTGGTGAGACTTTGCAGACATCCATTGCGTCTGCATATGCTGAAAAAGCACCATGGTTTGGATATTACTGGGCCCCAACAGCTGTTTTGGGTAAATACCCGATGGTTCGCGTAGAAGTGCCTGCATACAACGCTGAGGCACATGCCTGCAATGGTGATGTTAACTGCGCAAACCCAGTGTTCTCTGCATATCCCGCTGCAAAAGTCGCAACTGCGGTTTCTGGGACTTTTGCAAAAGAGAACCCTGACATCGTCGAGCTGCTATCAAAACTATCCTTCACAAATACACAGATGGGTGAAGTGTTGGCGTGGCGTTTGGACAACAATGCATCTTACGATGAAGCTGCTGTTCATTTCCTGATGAACAATGCAGACGTTTGGGGTTCATGGTTGAACGACGAAGCCAAAGGCAAACTTGCTGCGATATTGGGCAACTAATCTAACGATTGGCCTCTTCATGTAATGCATGCATGGGGAGGCAAATTTCCAAGTGAGGGATATACATGGCCTTTTATGATGGCTTATTTAACGCATTTGGTCTAAAGGAATGGTGTGGCGAGGCCGCCTCGAGCGCCCCTATGTCGATGGCGGAGCTGCTTGCGAAGAGCAGTGGTAAAGAAACGAAGGGCGAGTTTTTTCCATTCCCGTCCCTGGACAATCTAAACGAGAGTTGCCCAGGCATCATTCAGTCGCGTGATGTGACGAAGGGCATAGAAAACGGATTCTTGGCGGCAAAACCGGGCCTTAAGGCTGTATTAGACCCGATCACGCAGCCACTGAGTTGGTTGCTGGATGGTGCCTTGTGGTTATTTGCTACAACACCATGGTTTATCATGGTACCAATTCTGGTTTTGGTTTCATGGTTTGCATCGCGGTCAAAACAAGTAACAAGTTTTGTTTTTGCATCAATTATGATGATGGGACTGGTCGATCACTATGATGTAGCGATGCAGACCCTGTCGATCATTTTTGTATGCACGACGATATCAGTGTTGTTCGGTGTGCCTGTTGGGATCGCTATGTCGAAATCCGATCGACTACAAAAAAGCGTCGTTCCGTTTCTAGACCTCCTACAAACGCTGCCGACCTTTGTATACTTGATCCCTCTGATTTTCTTGTTTTCAGTCACAGAGTCAAAGCTTTATGGGATTGCGATCATCCTATATGCGATTGTGCCAGTGATCCGCTTGACCGACTTGGGCATCCGGCTTGTCGACAAAGATGTGATTGAAGCGGCCGATGCCTTTGGCATGAATGACCACCAGAAACTGATGCGAGTGCAACTTCCTCTGGCGTTGCCCAATATCATGGCTGGAGTCAACCAAACGATAATGATGAGTCTCGCCATGGTCGTGATCGCTTCTCTGGTGTCTGCGCCAGGTCTGGGCGTGAACGTATTGCGCGGTATCCGGAACCTTGAACTAGGTGTGGGTATTGTCGCGGGTATTGGCATCGTGTTGTTGGCCGTGATCCTGGACCGAGTGTCAAAAGCGGCTCTCAAACGCGTCGATATGACCGACGTAAAGCATTAAGGAGCAGGCATCATGGTAGAACCAATGGTAAGGATGCGCGGACTCTACAAAATCTTTGGGGCGCGCGGAAAAGATGTTTTGCACCACGTCCAAGGTGGTATGGGTAAGGAAGAGTTGTTGGCACGGCACGGACACGTGTTGGGCCTCAACAATATCAACGTCGATATGCAGGCGGGCGAAATCACAGTGGTCATGGGCCTGTCTGGCTCCGGGAAATCTACTCTAATCCGTCACTTGAACCGGTTAATCGAACCCACTGTGGGCGAGATTGTAGTGCAGGGTGAAGACGTGATGGGCCTGTCTGAGAACGGGTTGCGTAAAGCCAGGCAAGAAAAGATGTCGATGGTGTTTCAGAAGTTTGCGTTACTACCGCATAAGACGATCCTTAAGAACGCAGGCATGCCCTTGTCTGTGCGAGGTCACGACGAGGCCACATGTGATAAAGAAGCAACTAAATGGTTAGATCGTGTTGGTCTCAGTGGATATGAAAATCATTATCCAGCGCAGCTGTCTGGTGGGATGCAGCAACGTGTGGGTATCGCTCGAGCGTTAACGGCGAATACTGACATAATGTTGATGGACGAGGCGTTTTCTGCTCTTGATCCGCTGATCCGCACGGATATGCAAAACCTGTTGTTGGAGTTGCAAAAAGAACTGCATAAAACTATCATCTTTATCACACATGACTTGGATGAGGCGCTGAAACTGGCGGACCACCTTGTCATCCTGAAGGACGGCGCAGTGGTCCAGCAGGGCGAACCACAGGGCATTTTATTGAACCCATGCGATCCTTATATCGAGGATTTCGTCAGTGATATTAACCGTGCACGCGTTTTGCGCGTTCGTTCAGTGATGTCAGCTGTCAGTGAGGCAGATATCGCGGGCGAAGTGGACGCGGACAAAAGTCTTGAGGATTTGATCACGCTATCGGATGGCGATACAAACCACATATATCGTGTGACAGATAACGGCGAAACCGTGGGCCAAATTGATATGAAGGATTTGGTGCGTGCGTTGGTACCGCGCGCTTCTTCATCGGCCTCTGCTGCGCGTTGACATGGGGTTAACCCAAACGCGTGCCAGCCTTCTGATCGTTTTGGGCGGTTGCATGTGGGGGGTCTATTGGCTTCCCCTGCGCCATCTTGAGGAGTTGGGGTTCGCGGGTGTTAGCGCGGGCATCGCGCTGTACATAGGGTGTTTGGTTGTATTGCTGCCCTTTACCCTGCGTTTTGGGGCGATTTTGCGAACTCAGTGGCGAGTGTTGCTGTTCAGCAGTTTGTTAACAGGCGCGGCCTTTAGCCTGTTTACTACGGCCCTTGTCTTAACGGATGTGATCCGTGCGATCCTGCTGTTTTATTTGACGCCAGCATGGGGCACGATCTTGGGTCTGCTGTTTTTGGGGGAACGCCTTGATTGGGCCCGTATTTTGGCGCTGTTCTTTGCATTTGTCGGTTTGGCGGTCATTTTGGGCGGCCATGGGGGCATCCCGATCCCGCGTACCACGGGAGATATATTTGCCCTTCTGTCTGGTATTTTTTGGGCTTTCGGGTCCATGGGATTTTTAAAGGCGCCTGAAATACCTACGCGGGTTCAAGTGTTTGGCTTTTTCTTGGGTGCGCTGGTGCTGTCACTGATCACGTTGGGTGTCATGCAGGGGCAGTGGGGCGTGCCCATTTCGATATCTTGGGACCCAACGATGCTGGGATATATTTTGGTCTACACGCTGTACATGATCCCCATGGTGTTCCTCACGATCCTGCCCGCGACGGTCCTATCACCCGCCCGCATTGGCGTGTTGCTGATGAGCGAGGTTGTCGTTGGCGCCATATCCGCTGCGCTGTTTTCAGGCGAAGTATTCGGCGCACTCGAAGCATTGGGCACGCTATTGATCATTGCAGCAGCACTGTTTGAAGTGCTGGGAAAAAAACGGTGAGTAGCTTCTCATAACGGTGAACTCCATTCGAAATGTCCTTTGAATGCGTTATGCGTGGTTTAACAATACCGCTCTGCCGTGCGCGATTGTGCGTGTGAATAGCGATCGCCATAGGCAAAGCCGGCGGGCAGGATGGCCTCAATCCCATCCATATCGCTCTGGCTCAGTGTGATTTGATCGGCTTTGGCCCACTCTGCCAAATGTTCGGCCGAGCGCGTTCCGGGAATTGGGATCAGATGATCACCGCGATTTAGTACCCAGGCCATGGCAAGGGCTGAAACCGTTAAATCCCGATCCGTGGCATAGGTTTTGAACCGATCAATTATTGCAATATTGCGGGCGTAATTGTCGGGTTGAAACCGTGGAATTGCTGCGCGAAAATCTGTTTTTGCCATGGCTTGAATATCAGGATAATTTTGCCCAAAAACACCACGCGCCAACGGGGAAAATGGTACAAAGGCCACGCCAAGAGCATCACAGGTTTGGATCATTCCCAATTCGGGCTGGCGTGTCCACAGTGAATATTCACTTTGCACCGCCAAACAGGGATGAATGTCGTGCGCCAAACGCAGGGTATAGGGTGCAACCTCGGACAAACCGTATCCACCAATCTTTCCTTCGTGCATCAAATCAACCAATGTTCCAATGGAGTCTTCTAATGGAACAGTTTCATCGCGCCGATGCAGATAATAAAGATCAATGTAATCCACACCTAAACGTTGCAATGTGCCCTCTAATTCGGCCCGAATATAGCTAGGGTCGTTGTTGACGGGGCGATCAGGATCACGCTGAATTCCCACTTTTGAAGCGATTACAACATCTCGTTTTCCCTGTGCTAACCACGTACCCAACACGTTTTCTGATCGTCCCATGCCATAAATATTGGCGGTGTCTAAAAAATTGATCCCATGATCTAATGCCGCGTCTAGACAGTGGTGGCTGGTCGCCTCATCCGTTTCACCAAAAGCGCCAGCAAAGCTCATACATCCAAGCCCGATGGCTGACACGTTGGGCCCATGTGTTCCTAGTTTTCTGTGTTGCATATGATATCCTTAAATTGTGCGCCCTCCGTCAACCTCAAGCACAACGCCGGTGATGAATTTCGCATCATCCGGGGCAAGGTAGAGGTAGGCTTTGGCAATGTCTGCGGGATCAGATAAGCGTCCCATAGGAATGGTTGCGGTGAATTTTTCTCGATTTTCTGGTGTATCGGGCAAACCCATGAACGCCTCTAACGATCCTGTTGCGCCCCCCGTAATCAGGACGGTTTTCCCTGCTAATCGCATATGTCCAACCCATTGATTGCTTTTGTATCTTAAGGCTGGAACGGATTGGTGCAGCTGTCAAGAATTCCTTTTGTGAACGGGTGAAATCAAGTAAACAGCTCCCAAAATGGCGAGAGAGCCCATCGCAATTGGGAGCGAGGTATATTGCGCCCCAAATCCGATGATTGCAGGCCCCAACAGAATGCCCGCATACCCCACGAATGTTACCGACGCGACGGCCATGTTCGGGTCCATATCGCTCTGCTGACCCGCGGCGGAAAACACCACAGGCACAAGGTTTGCGGCACCGAGGCCAATCACAGCAAACCCGATCAGGTTAAGGGCAGGGGATGGCAGGGTTGTTATGGCAATCAATCCCAAAACCACCAATGTGCCCCCACCCAGCAGGATCGCACGCCGCCCAATGCGCGGCACAACATAATCGCCGGACAGGCGGCCAATCACCATTGTGATGGAAAACGCGATATAACCCAACGCCGCCTGTTGCATGGAGAACACTGCGCGTTCAATCATCAACAATGCGCCCCAATCCATAATCGCCCCTTCGATCAAAAATGCGATGCCCGCCAAAAGGGCAAGCCATTTCACAATTCCGCATGGCGGGCGAAACGGCTCTGGTGCATCGCTTTTGGTGATCAGGTAATGGGATTGAACCCACAGGATCGCGACGATGACACTGCTCGTAACGCAGAGGGTCGCAATCAGTGGCGCGACACCGTAACTGATCAACAGTGTCACAAACCCCGCGCCACAGATGGCACCAACGCTAAACATACCATGAAACCCCGACATCAGTGCGCGGCCACTGCGCTTTTCCACTTCGGCGGCGTGAATATTCATGGCAACATCCAATGTCCCGATCGAGGCCCCGAAAATCAACAGGGTGATCGCAAGCGCCCAATATGTGAAAAGGTAGGCCAAAAACGGCAGGGCGCAGGCCATGATCATGGCGCTGATTAGGATCATGGGCCGTGTTCCGTGACGTGCGCACAACCACCCTGTGATCGGCATTGAGATCACCGACCCAATCCCAAGGCAGAGGAGCAGTAGCCCAAGTGCCGCCTCATCCACGCCCGTGTTGGCCTTGGCGAATGGAATGATCGGTGCCCAAGAGGCAAAGGCCAACCCATTTGCGATAAATGCAATGCGTGTCGCGCTTGCCGCGGATCTAAGTGTTCCATCCGTTGTCATGATAGTCATCCCAATTCGAAAATTTGCGCGACGTTATCTGCCGAAATCCGAAAAAGTAAACGATTGAGTGATCACGGTTGCAAAATTTTTTCCTGTTTCGGTCAAAAATGCGAAATAATCGGTGGTTTGAGCCATATGCCCCAAGATTAGGGTTGATCCTGCCCAGATAGCCAATTAGGAAAGCGCAAATAGTTTTTGGGCTGCCTTCGGGTGGCCTCTTATCTTTCGAGAGGATGTCAATGCAAGTCACCGAGACCCTGAATGAAGGCCTGAAGCGCGCCTACACAATGGTCATCACCAATGCAGATTTGGACGCAAAGGTTGATGAAAAACTGAAAGAGGCCCAGCCTCAGGTTGAGATGAAGGGCTTCCGCAAAGGCAAAGTGCCTATGGCGATGCTGAAAAAGCAGTTTGGCCAACAAGTGATGGGCGAAGTAATGCAAGAGTCTATAGACGGCGCCGTCAATAATCATTTTGAAGAAACAGGCACGCGTCCTGCAATGCAGCCTGCGATCAAAATGACCAATGAAGATTGGAAACAAGGCGACGATGTTCACATCGAATTTTCGTATGAAGCGCTACCAGAAATCCCAGAACTGGATGCAAGCGGCATCACATTGGAAAAAATGGTCGTTGCGGCAGATGACGTATCAGTCACAGAAGCGTTGGAAAATCTTGCAGCGACCGCGCAAAACTTCAAAGATCGCCGCAAGGGATCAAAAGCAAAAGATGGCGATCAGGTTGTGATCGACTTCTTGGGCAAAGTGGATGGCGAAGCTTTTGAAGGTGGCTCTGCCGAAGATTATCCGCTTGTGCTAGGTTCAAACAGCTTTATCCCAGGATTTGAGGAGCAGTTGGTTGGTACCAAAGCAGGCGAAGAAAAGAACGTTGAAGTGAACTTCCCTGACGATTACGGCGCAGAAAACCTTGCAGGTAAAGCAGCTGTATTCGAATGCACAGTCAAACAAGTAAAAGAGCCAGTCGCCGCAGAAATCGACGATGAATTGGCAAAACGCTTTGGTGCAGATGATCTGGACGCGCTGAAGGCACAAGTTTCTGAGCGTCTTGAGGCGGAATACGCCGGTGCTGCACGTGCGGTAATGAAGCGTGCGTTGTTAGATCAGTTGGACGGTTTGGTCAAATTTGATCTACCACCATCCATGGTCGAAGCAGAAGCCAAGCAAATCGCACACCAGTTGTGGCATGATGAGCACCCAGAGGTGACAGATCACAACCACGATGAGATTGAAGCAACAGAAGAGCACACGTCATTGGCAGAACGCCGTGTTCGTTTGGGCCTACTGATTGCGGAAATCGGTCAGAAAGCGGAAATCGAAATCACAGATGCGGAAATGACCCAAGCGATCATGGCCCAAGCGCGCCAGTATCCAGGTCAGGAACGCCAATTCTTTGAATTTATTCAGCAGAACCAGCAGATGCAACAACAACTTCGCGCACCATTGTTCGAAGATAAAGTTGTTGATCACATCATCGAGGGTGCAAAAGTGACTGAAAAATTGGTCGACACAGACGCCCTTCAGGCTGCTGTGGACGCGATGGAGGACTAAGGTCTTTGTCCAACACATTTGGAAAAAACCCGCCACCGCTGGCGGGTTTTTTTGTGCTCAACTCTGAACCTCTTGCAGTTTCCCCTTGAGCGATCGATGGATAGCGCCGACCACTCACAACGAAAGGTGCTTTGACTTCTTCCAAGGTCGGCTCGTGTCCTGCGCTTGATAAACCCTCTTGGCATTTGCACCTAAACCTGCCAAATCGTCCCGCATGACGCAAAGATTTTCATTTGATCTACAATCCACCGACGGCAAGGCACGCCAAGGGGTGATTTCCACAACGCGTGGTGAGGTCCGCACACCTGCCTTCATGCCCGTGGGCACCGCCGCAACGGTTAAGGCGATGATGCCCGAAAGCGTGCGTGCCACAGGTGCTGACATCCTATTGGGCAATACCTATCACCTGATGCTGCGCCCAACGGCCGAACGCATTGATCGACTTGGTGGTTTGCACAAATTCATGAACTGGGAACGCCCCATTTTGACCGATAGTGGTGGGTTTCAGGTGATGTCGCTCTCTTCCCTCCGTAAACTGACGGAAGAGGGGGTGACGTTTAAATCCCATGTGGATGGGTCACGTCATGAATTGACACCTGAACGATCCATGGAAATTCAACGCCTATTGGGCAGTGATATTGTCATGTGTTTTGACGAATGTCCCGCGCTGCCTGCAGATCGCGCCCGGATTGAGGAAAGCATGCGCCTGTCCATGCGTTGGGCTGCGCGTTCGCGCGATGCATTTGGGGATCGACCCGGTCACGCCCTTTTCGGTATTCAACAAGGCGGATTGGAAGAGGACCTGCGCGGCAAAAGTGCCGAGGAACTGCGAGCGATTGAATTTGATGGCTATGCGATCGGCGGTTTGGCCGTGGGCGAGGGGCAAGAGGCGATGTTTTCCGTTCTGGATTATGCACCCGACATGATGCCTACAAATAAACCGCGCTACTTGATGGGCGTTGGTAAACCCGATGACATTGTCGGTGCTGTCAAACGGGGCGTTGACATGATGGACTGTGTCCTGCCATCACGCTCTGGACGTACGGGCCAGGTATTTACGCGTAATGGCGTTGTTAACATCAAGAACGCCCGCCATAAGGATGATCCGCGCCCTCTGGATCATGAATGTACATGCCCCGCCTGTTCAAATTATTCGCGCGCCTATTTGCATCACACCTTCCGCAGTCAGGAAATCATCAGTTCGATGCTGCTGACATGGCACAACCTGCACTATTTCCAAGAACTTATGGAAAACATGCGTCAGGCGATTGCAGAAGGCCGATTTGCCGAATTTGAGGCAGAGTTTCACGCATCCCGCGCCAAAGGCGACATTGATCCGCTATAGTGGGGGCGGCACACATGCTGCCCAAATGCCCTTCACACCATTAGGTGGTGAAAAAACCATATACATTAAACGCGGCAAATAAGATGGGTTGGTGGATCAAATAAATTGCCAAACTGTGACGCCCCGCGAAGGCAAAGGGGCGCGCCCAACCCCATCCTGGCCCATCATAGGCAAAGACGTTCAGATGAGTGAGTAAGGCATGCGACGCCATGCCCGTAAAAAACGCAAAACCCCAGGGCATGATGGGACGGTAATCCACACTGCCCGCGGTTTCATTGGTCCAGATAATCCATATCCACCACACCGATCCCTGAACAGGCCCATCTGCCCAAATGAAATAGGTTCCAAGGGTCGCAGCACAGGCCAGCGGAACGGCCCAATGCAAGGACAACAGAGGCAGGGAAAGAAGGCTCATCCCCAAGATCAGATGCAAAATCCCAAAGCGGATCATATAGGGACCAAAGGTGAAATAGGTCACAATGGAAATCCCTGCTGCCGCCGGCGCCAGCAATGCCACGCGCCGCCAAACGGTCAGCCAATTGATGCCAGCGCGATGTGTGTGTTGCCACGACAACCCCGCCAAAAACAGAAAGGAGATGGCGATTAACCGTTCAAACATGCGCCATTCTGGCTGAAACACCGTTCCCGCCTTGATATAGCCGAAATACATCAGATCGAAGGTGAAATGAAAAACAACCATGGCCATAATCGCCATGCCCCGTAGCAGATCAATCCAGATGAATCGCGAATGTGTGTGCGTCATAACCTGTGATTACCGCGTGATCTGTGAAAAGGCGATCCTTACCTTACCCTAACACAAAAAACAGAGTGAAAAGTGCCAAAAACACCAACACAGCCGCGGCAACCATCCCGCCCATACGAGCCTCAGATTTGTGGGGTTTACGATCAGGATCAGGGCGGTTGTTTAGCATAAGGGTTTTCTATTTCAGCTGCATCACATAAGTAGCTGTTGGGTGACCAAAAACCAAATATGTCAGTTCACAAAAGAGGAAGATGGTGGGTGATAAGAGACTCGAACTCCTGACATCTTCGGTGTAAACGAAGCGCTCTACCAACTGAGCTAATCACCCGATAAGGGGCGTAATAGCCAAAGCGTTGCGTCTGTGCAAGAGGGTTCGCGTGAAAAAATTACCTTTTTCTTCGACGCTTTTGCAAACTGCAGCTAAGCTATCAAAAGAGGAGGGTAAAATGCCGTTTGATCCAGATAAACACCAGATGTTGCCGACCCGTCATTTTGATGATTTTCAGATGGGAGAGCGATTTTTTGCCCCCTCACGCACTATGAGCGAGGGCGTTTTTGCCGCGTTTCAGGCGGCAAGTGGATGCAACCATCCGATCCATTATGATCGCACCTATTTAAAAACGCTGGGCCACCCTGATTTAATGGCACATGGATACATGAGCCTTATTCAGGCGGCGATTGGGGCATCGCCCTTGGCCCATGAAATGGGGCGGGCCTTGATAGGGTTTGTGGATCAATCCAGTCGGTTTTTGCACCCCGTTTACAATGGCGATACCCTGTATCCTGCGTTTGAAATCAATGAACTTACGCGCCAAAGCACCACGGGGGTTTTGGGCGTGGCGATTGAAATCCATAACCAGAATGGCATCCTGTGCGTTTCGGGCAATCAGCGGTATTTGATGCGCCTTTAATCGGGTGGGATTAGCCCCATTTTTTCGCGCGCATCCCGTAGGAACGGGTCATAGGTTGTTTTGATGGCCTCCTCATTCACGTCCTTCTACAGATAATCCGCGAATTGGACAAGGATCAGCGCCTTGGCACTTTTTTGCATTTCAAGTGATTGCAGGGCGGCTGTGTGGTGTTCTTTTCCCTCGGGCGTTATCTGCACCAAGGACACGCCCCAAACCGTGATTTGGCGCAATGCCATGATTTCCGCGCGGAATTCCTTTTCCTGATCATGGGCAAATTTTGCCTCAAACGCGTTTTCTCTGTCGTCAAATGTACTCATCACAAAAACGCCGTATCC
>JAAEZW010000401.1 GCA_018222665.1 Paracoccaceae bacterium | reverse complement strand
CAAAAATTCCAGTGCGTTTCGCCAGTGTCCTGATTGATCTTGAACGTTCAGTTCCGTCAAATTCTTTGCGCTGACGTCTTCTTCCACTATCTCGTTCATCAGGCTTTGAAGGCTATCAGCAAGTGAAAATAGAGACGATTTCGGCGCAAAGCTGGGCTGTGCGTTTAGTAGCCCTGACACAAGGCGAATAAACTCAAACTTTTCGGTAAAGGTATTCGCGTCATTCGTCGGAAAAGACCCATGCATGAGGCTGCCTAGATCTCCAATCAAATGTAGTTTGGGAAGCAGCATGGATTTCTGTTCAGCGAAAATCTCGATCAGGCGTGAACGCATCCGTGATGTATTAACGATTACATTTATTCGGGCAAGTTCATGTGGGGGCCGATCCGCATATCTTTGAATTAAACCATTTATGAACTCAAGTGGATAGTCCGAACCCAAGGGAATGCCATAAATGCGTGGATGTGGTTCTTTAACTGCCATGAAATTTCTGTTTTGCCTGCTCGAATGCCTGTTTGGTTCCAATATCAATCCACGGATCTGGGTATATCACGGCTTTTGCGCGTTTGTGATAGATCATGTCGTCCCAAATTGCGTTGAGTGAAAAAACTGTCTGGCTAAAGTCTCTAACAATCTGTGATTTTATGATCTGACAACTGGCGTATGTGTAAATCCCGCCCCGTGTTATTACGTTATCATCACCAATTGAAAAGTCACCTTTTTTGCCTGTTCTTCCCACTACGTTTTCGGGTGGTACACACAACAACAAAGCGTCCATTGTTTCAGGATCCCACTGTTCCATCAAAAGCGCCAGAGGATTGAACCCCGTCCATAAGGTATCGGAATTCATTGTGAATACGGTGCCCAAGTTTTGCGCCCAAGATATTCGTTTAAGCCCGCCACCCGTATCCAAAATCTCTTTATCTTCTACGAAAACAGAGATATCTGAACCAGCGAAATAACTTACTAATTTTTCCGACTGAAAATGTGCGTTTACGGAAATTGAGGGGGCCTTGCTACTTCTTGCGTGCCCAATTGCGTGATCGATCAATGCCGAACCGTTAAACGACAGAAGTGGTTTGGGGGTGTCGACAGTTAATTCCTGCATCCGCGTTCCAAAGCCTGCTGCGAAAATGACCGCTGGAAACATTACTGACTCTCAAACTTTTGTTCGTAGCGTTCTAAAGGTGAAGACAAGTCCGATTTTAAGGCAATGCAATCATCTGTCTCTAGTGCTTGATGGACGTACCTTAATGTGCGCGGAATAAAGTTAGCATATTTGGTTTTCCCTTGACTAACCAAGCGATCAAAAATGCCCAATATCCGCAGGTTTCGCTGCAATTTTAACGCATTTATTGCTGGCGATAGCTGCGAGCGATCATTCCCTACTTCAAGGACATATGAGTTGATTAAGCTCTCGCGCAGGTCGTCGTCCAAGTCCCGTCTCACGTCCCACAAAAGTGAAACAAGATCATAGCAAGGATCACAGTTAAAAGCATCTTGGAAATCAAGAATGCCAACGCGAGCTGATCCAGTTCTGTTTGGCATCCAAACCAAATTTTCTACGTGGCAATCACGTAGGGATAAGCTGGTCTGCTTTGATAGGCACCGATTGAACAACTCTTGCAGTTTTACGCGCAGAATTGGCAAATTCCCTTGCGTGCAATTTGTAACTTCTGGGACCTCAAAAAATGGATTTAGCATTTCTGTTAAAATGTATGGTGTCGCAACTGAACGCTTCATTCCCGGTCCAGCTCGCAATCGGCATAGCATCGAAATGGCGGCGTTATATCTTTCGTTTTCTAAAGCTTGGTCTATTTCGAAATCTTGGGCAAATGTTCGCACGCCTAGGTCCTGAATCAGCATCAAACGATGTGTATGATCACTTGCATAAATTTCAGGTGCGCTCAGGCCAATGGAATTCAAGTAATTTGCAACGTCTTGAAATGCGTCAAAGCTTTTCGGGCTTTCCAATTCAGCATCCATTAAAATGGCCGAACCGGAACAGCTTGTGAGCC
>JAAEZW010000400.1 GCA_018222665.1 Paracoccaceae bacterium | reverse complement strand
GTATATTTACAATTTGAGGGTACACCTAACATAAGACGCGCATGACCGTCGACTATATATGGAAAGATTGGTTGCAGGAGCAGGATTTACGCAAATACCGACATTGCAAAAAACAGTTTAGGTTTTCAGAGATCATTAGATATATCTCAATTTAAAATGTAAGTTGAGCGCCCACCCTATTCCATCATTATCTACTTTCTCCATAGCTCACATACACACCACGCTCATCGAGGAGATCTTCTACATTTCTTAGTGAGAGTGGAAATCTCACATACCGCATAACTGCAAGTTGGATGATCTCAGGGCTGTTTTGAAATAGCGAAAGGATACTAAAGTGGGCACAAATGCGTATTCTAAGTACATCTCCTGACCTGATCAACGAGGTTTATTCTGGCAGCACCTGCAGCATGAGTAAAATGTAACTCAACAGCATAATCCACAGGAACGGTATCTGATATGGTCATCAACGTGAAAGAATGCCGATAAACAGTGGTTTGAGGACGCCCAAGATTATTTGCCTAACTCCCGAGATGGTCACTTACTGCGATGGAAGCCAAAGAGCTAGATTAGGAAAGGCAATCAAAAGTGCAACTAGCACAAGAGAACATCCTATAAACGGGAACGCAGAGGTATAAATTTCGCGCATTGTGGTACCAGTGGGAGCAACCCCTTTCATAACAAATAGTAGCAACCCGAAAGGCGGGGTTGTGAAGCTGATTTCTAATGACAACAACATGATCAGAGCAAACCAAACAAGATCAAAACCAAGTGATTGTGCGAGAGGAAAGAAGATTGGCACAGTGAGCAGCATTATCGAAATTTGCTCCATAAACATTCCAAGCAAAAGCAGGACAGCGAACATGATTATCAACATAGCTAATGGAGCAAGGTCGAATGACGTAGCCCACTTCACCAACCCACGCGAGGCCCCTGAAAAGGCTAGTAGTTGGCTAAAGGTGGCCGAACCGAACACTATTAAGTAAGCCATCAGCGTTACACGCAACGCACCTGTTATAGATTTCCGTAAAGCATCTAGTGTCAGACATTTAAATATGGCAGCCAAGAGCAAAACACCAAGCGCCCCAAATGCAGCAGCTTCGGAGGGGGTGACAAAGCCTTCAATCATCAGAATAATAATCACCACCATGATCCCCACCATCGGTAAAACTTCACGAAATAAAAGGACAATTTTTTCTGCTAAACTCATAGACTGCACCTCATAGGCAGGTGCGGCATTTGGATCAATTTTGGTTTGCAACCAAATCGTTGCAAGATAAAATCCGGCGAGTATAAGACCAGGTATAACGCCTGCAAGCAAAAGTGCAGCGACATCAATTTGTGCCAATGTTGCCAATAAAACAGCTAAAGCAGATGGCGGTATAATAATCGCAAGCCCGCCTGTGCCCAAAATCGGGCCGATGCTCATGTATGATTTGTATCCGCGACGCGACATCTCTGGAACCATCAAAGACCCTAACAAAGCAGTTGATCCCATCGACGATCCAGATAACGTCGAAAATGCGGTTCCGCCGAGGACAGTGACATAGCTCAAACGCCCTGGTAATTTTCCCAATAGCTTGTCAATAGCATTAAACATCCTCCCACCAAGTCCGGTGTAAAAGAATATTTCCCCCATCAACAGAAAAAGAGGGATTGGCATCAAGGCATATTTTGTCAGCGAGCCAAACCCATTGTTCAAAAGTTGGGAAACTCCCCGCTCGCCGCCCATAAACACCCAAGCACCGAGGATGTTTGCTGCCAAAAATGCCAGCGCCACGGGCATACCAATCGCCATTAGAACGAGTATCACACCGAGGAGTACTGCAAGTGCTTCGAACCATTCCATCATTCGTGTATCCCAGCTTCACCCGTGTGCATGATATCTTGCCCGAAGACAAAACGAGAAAATTCAAAAGCCATGAGACTAAAGCTAATCGGAAATGAAATAGTCAAAATCCAACGCGGAAAATAATAGGCGCGCGTGTCATAATCGCTCCGCTCAATATTAGTCAGCATCAGATCCAATCC
>JAAEZW010000399.1 GCA_018222665.1 Paracoccaceae bacterium | reverse complement strand
AAGTCGGCCAAATACCGAAATTTTGCGACCGACAATAGGTGACAAATTCCATTTCACGCCCTGCCATGTTCGGCGGTAGGTTCAAGACGACCAACGATGTCATGTTTGACGTCACATCGCACCCCATGGCCGTGAAGGCGCGACGCAAGATATCTTCGCAGGCTGCATACCGCGCAGCGCGGTTTGCCAACCCTTCCACCAATGTTAAACGCAGCGCTTCATGAAAGGCGGCAACCGCATAGGCGGAATGGGTTCTGTGATAGGCGCCTTTTTCAACGTCTTGGCCATCCATAATGCCCCAATGACGCGCCTCCATCAGCGGGTGGTGCACAAAACACCGTGCCCCTGATTGGTTTAGTACATCAATATAGTCCTGACGAAAACTGACAGGCGCATAGGTCAGTGGCAGGCAAGAGATCCCTTTTTGTGGACAGGATGCCCATGCTACCACGCCCGGGTAATCATCAATGCGAAAATCGGCGACACCAAGTGAGCTTACCGCATCCACCAACCCCAAAACACCATGACGCAAACAGGCATCTGAAAATCCCTGAATGTCATTGATCCGACCCGAACCCGTTTCGTAATGCGCCATCAGCGCCCATTTGGGTTTGTGGGTGGCAAGTGCCTGTTCAATCGTATCGCCATCCACGGATGTTCCATGGGCAATGGTGATCACATTCACAGAGGCCACAACTGGATCCGTTGGATTTGCGGCCAATTCCTCGGCCGTGGCGGCCTTCATCCGTAATGACAGGGCATCAATCCCTGAAAACGTGCCGTTCACAAACACTACAACGCTGTCACCCGGTTGAACGGCCGCTATCATGCAATCCAGACCGCTCCATCCCGTGCCAGCAACGCCAAATGTATAAGTGTTTTCAGTTCCCCAAATCGCACGCAACATATGTTTGCATTCGATCATTCCATTCAACACATCGGGATGCATGTGATCGGCCAAACCCGCGCCAGCGAATTGTTGTAAAACACGGGGGTCTGTATTGCCTGGCCCCGGTCCTGCGGCAATCGTGTTTGCGATTTTCAACTGCGCGTACATCTCTGTCTCCTAAGCTTGTGCAAATTTACGAATAAAGGCCCGCGGTGCGCGCACGCAGTCGGATCAGACCCAAAACGGTATCAATGGTGGGTGTGGGCACACCCGTGACACGGCCCAATTCCTGAACCGAGGCAACAAGAGCATCGATTTCCATCGGACGCCCCTGATCCAAATCCTGTAGCATTGAGGTTCGGTGCGCCCCAACGGCAGCACCGCCTGCGATGCGACGATCCACATCAATTGGGAACTTCACGCCCAATCGCTCTGCGATTTCCTGCGCCTCAACCATCATGTTGCGGGCAACTGCGCGGGTGCCTTCATCAGTACATAGAACGTCAAGTGTTGCATGCGTGAGTGCAGAAATTGGGTTAAACGATAGGTTCCCCCATAGTTTCACCCAAATTTCGTCACGCAATTTTGGACGCACAGGCGCCTTTAGCCCCGCGTTGGCAAGGATTTTTGACAGTGCCTGTGCGCGGTCCGATTTTGACCCATCTGGTTCACCAAGGGAAAAGCGATTGCCCTCAATATGTTTAATCACACCGGGTTCAATCACCTCTGCTGCGGGATAAACAACGCATCCCAACACACGATCCGGACCAAATCCATTCCATTGCACATTACCGGGATCAACGCTGTCTAATCGGGTGCCTTCATGCGCGCCCTCTAATTTGTGGAAATACCACCATGGAACACCGTTCACACCTGATACAATCGTGGTGTTTGGCCCGATCAAGGGGGCCATTTTGGAAACGACGGGGGGCACAGAATGCGCCTTTAGCGTGACGATCACATAATCCTGAACACCCAATGCCGCGGGATCGTCCGAGGCCGTGACGGGGGCCGTTGTGGTTTCGCCCTCTTCTTCGATCAAGGTCAGGCCCTTTTCCTGCATCGCGGCCAAATGTGGTCCACGGGCAACCAGGCTGACATCTGCGCCTGCCTTAGCCAATTTCACGCCCATGTAGCCGCCAATGGCGCCTGCCCCAAAAATACA
>JAAEZW010000020.1:13552-14619 GCA_018222665.1 Paracoccaceae bacterium | reverse complement strand
AACCAAGGGGATGATGCGATCCTGATGAACCGCGATCAGGTGCGCGACATGATCCCCTATCTGAACTTCGATAGCCTGCGTTTTCCGATTTACGGTGGTCTTTATCACCCCCGCGGGGGGACGGCACGCCATGATGCAGTGGCTTGGGGATTTGCCCGCGGTGCCGATCAACGCGGTGTTGATTTGATCCAGAATTGCGAAGTTACAAGCATTAATATCGAAAACGGCAAGGTGCGCGGTGTTGAAACCAGCCGCGGCACAATTCGCGCGAAAAAAATTGCGTTGGCCACCGCGGGTCGTTCAAGCCAAACAGCGACCATGGCAGGCATGCGCCTGCCGATCGAAAGCCATGTTTTGCAAGCCTTTGTGACCGAGGGGATCAAGCCCGTCATTGATCACGTCATTTCGTTTGGGATGGGCCATTTTTACATCAGCCAGTCGGATAAGGGCGGTTTGGTTTTTGGTGGTGACATTGATTTTTATGCCTCCTACGCATCACGCGGCAACCTACCCATGATGGAACACGTCATGGAGGCGGGGATGAGCCTGATGCCAATGATCGGCAAGGCCAAGGTTTTGCGTTCTTGGGGGGGGATTATGGATATGTCACCCGATGGATCCCCGATCATTGATAAAACAGATATTGATGGGCTCTATCTAAACTGTGGCTGGTGTTATGGCGGCTTCAAGGCCGTGCCTGGATCAGGCTTTAGCTATGCTCATTTGATTGCAACAGATCGTCATCATGAACCTGCGGCGCGCTTCCGTTTGGATCGGTTCCAAACGGGATATGGTTTGATGGACGAAGAGGCCACTGGGTCTCAGCACAACTTACACTAGGAGCGGGTAATGCGTATTCCTTGTCCCATTTGTGGGGAACGTGACAGACGTGAGTTTTATTATAAGGGCGATGCATTGGCCCTGAACCGCCCTGATCCTGATGCAGGGGATGCGGCATGGAATGATTATATTCACAACCGTGACAACCCCGCGGGCGTCACGCGCGATTTGTGGCATCACGAAGCAGGCTGTTCAAATTGGTTGGTCGTGACACGCAATACCGTCAC
>JAAEZW010000020.1:0-13326 GCA_018222665.1 Paracoccaceae bacterium | reverse complement strand
CGGGGAGTGAAGAGCCAAATGCAATCGTCACTGTTGGTTCAGGCGTGCATCAGGACCCCAATGTGCGCGCGACGGTTCAGGAAATCTACAATGGGTTTGAGGCCAATTCCCAAAACCGTTGGCCCAGCTTGAAACATGACCTGCTCTCGGTAAATGACCTGATGGCGCCGTTTTTGTCAGCGGGTTTTTATTACAAAACCTTCATGTGGCCGCGGGCGTTTTGGGAAAAACTATACGAACCCGTCATTCGCCGTGCCGCAGGTTTGGGTGCGCTAAGTGAAAAACCGAATGAGGATACGTATGAACGCGCATTCGCTCATTGCGATGTTTTGGTGATTGGTGCGGGTCCTGCGGGATTATGGGCCGCCTATCAATTGGCGCAAACGGGATTGGACGTGATCCTTGCGGATGAAGATTTCCGCATGGGTGGCCGCCTGAATAGCGAAGCGGATCATATCGGCGGCAAACCAGCCGCGGATTGGGCGGCCGATATGGTTGCGCAATTGGATCAAATGGAAAACGTGCGCCTGATGACACGCACAACTGTGACTGGTGCCTATGACGGCGGTACCTATGGCGCGGTTGAACGTGTGTCCCATCACATGAATGATCGCGGCGGGGATCGTCCATTGGAAACCTTTTGGCGTATTCATGCGAAACGCGCGGTATTGGCGGCGGGTGCGCTGGAACGCACCATTGGTTTTTCAAACAACGACCGCCCTGGGATTATGCAGGCAGGTGCGGTGCGCAGCTATTTGCACCGCTATGGTGTTGCGACTGGGAAACGTGTTGTGGTCTTTGGCAATAACGACAGTGCCTTTCGCACGGCACATGATTTGTCTGCTGCGGGGGTTGAGGTTGCGGGCTATGTGGATGCGCGTGCAGATGCGGCGATTGACGGGGATTTCCCAATTTATCGTGGGGCGCATGTGACGGACACCAAAGGGCGGCTGGGCCTTTCATCGGTTCAGATCACGGATGGTGGACGCACCCATAATATTGCCGCGGATTGCTTAGCGGTTTCTGGCGGGTGGAACCCAACGGTTCACATGACATGTCACATGAACGGTCGCCCAACATGGGATGAAACCATCGCCAGCTTTGTCCCGACTGCGGGGTCTATTCCCGGAATGTCCGTGGTGGGTTCGGCAGCGGGCCATATGTCGACGTCCGCCTGTTTTGAAAGCGCGCAGGATATTGCTGCGTGTGTTGCAAGTGATTTGGGCAAAACCACACCTGCAGATCCGCTACCAACTGCGGAACATGCGGCATATGCGATTGAACCGCTATGGGCCGTTCCGGGCAAGGCGCGGGCGTGGTTGGATTATCAAAACGATGTCACTGTGAAGGATATCAAACAGGCTGCCCAAGAAAACTTCAGCTCTGTCGAACATATGAAACGCTACACCACCCAAGGGATGGCGACAGATCAGGGCAAAAATTCCAACGTGGCGGCGCTGGCCCTGCTGGCAGATGCGACGGGGCGGGGTATTCCCGAAACGGGAACCACCACATTCCGTCCCCCCTATTCTCCCGTTGCAATTGCCGCCATGGGGGGCGAGGCACGCGGCACAGGCTTTGCGCCCGAACGCCTTACCACATCGCACGCCGTTGCTAAAGATATGGCGGCCCCGATGATCGAAGCGGGTCTGTGGTATCGCCCAAGCTATTTTCCAGAACATGAGGAAACCACATGGCGTCAATCCTGTGATCGTGAGGTCATGATGGTGCGTGAAAATGTCGGTGTCTGTGATGTATCGACCTTGGGCAAAATCGACATTCAGGGCAAGGATGCCGCCAAACTGTTGGATTTCATCTATACCAATATGTTCAGCACGTTAAAGGTTGGGCGCGTGCGTTATGGCCTGATGCTGCGCGAAGATGGGCATGTGATGGATGATGGCACAACTGCACGGTTGGATGAAAACCACTATGTCATGACAACCACAACTGCCGCTGCAGGATTGGTGATGCGGCATTTGGATTTCGTCACCCAATGTTTGCACCCCGATTGGGACGTCAGTTTCATTTCCGTCACCGAACAGTGGGCTCAATTCGCCGTTGCAGGTCCCAAGGCGCGTGATTTGCTGAGCAATTTTGTTGAGGATGACATCAGCAATGATGCCTTTGGATTTATGCAATGCGGGGCGATGGACGTTATGGGTGTTTCGGGGCGTTTGTTCCGCATCTCCTTCAGCGGTGAAATGGGGTACGAGGTTGCCGTTCCTGCGCGTTATGGCGAAAGCCTGTTTAGATTGCTGGTGGCCAAGGCCAAGGAATTGGGCGGTGGTGCCTATGGGATGGAGGCATTGAACGTGCTGCGCATCGAAAAGGGGTTCATCACACACGCCGAAATTCATGGGCGCACCACAGCCTTTGACATTGGGATGGAACGCATGATCAGCGCGAAAAAGGACTGTATCGGAAAAACCGCGGCGGCCCGTCCGGGAATGGTTGATCCAGATCGCGAACGTTTGGTTGGATTAAAACCTGTTGGTGCAGTCAAACAACTGACTGCTGGGGCGCATTTGTTTAATGAGGGCGACGCTGCCAAACGAGTGAACGATCAGGGCTATATCACATCGGTAGGATATTCCCCCACATTGGGGCATTTCATGGGGCTTGGGTTCCTGCGCAATGGTCCAAATCGTATTGGTGAACATGTGAAAATGGTCGATCACCTGCGCGGTGTTGAGGCCGTATGCGAGGTGATTGATCCCGTCGCCTTTGATCCAGAGGGAGGACGCCTTCGTGCTTAAACTCGTTGCAAAATCTCCGGCCGAGGGCCTGGTTCCAATCTCTGTCGGAACAATGGAGCTGAGTGAAATTGTTCCCGCGGCGATCACATCCATCGCCTGTTATAAGGATCAAGCGGAAACGCTTTCTGCAGCGCTGAAAGAGCATCACGGCATGGCGCTGCCCAAGACGGGGCAGGCGACAGGGCGCGCGGGTGCACGAGCGATGTGGGCGGGGCCGTCGGTGTTTTTGGTGGGTCCAGAACCACATGCAGACCTATCAAACCACGCCGCAATCGTCGACCAAAGCGATAGTTGGTGTCTTTTGAACCTGAAAGGCGCTGATGTCGAAGCGGTCCTTGCCCGCCTAAGCAGTGTGGACATGCGTTCAAAGGCGATGAAAAAAGGACAGGTGGTGCGTTCCCAACTGCAACATATGAATGCGATTTACCACCGCGTGAGTGACGATAGTTTTGACATCTATGCATTCCGCTCCATGGCAAAAACCATGGTGCATGATATTGATCGCGCCATGCGATATCTTGCGACGCGGGCATAGGTTCCCCTCAACAAAAACGATCGCGCGATGACGCGCGATCGGCGCAATGGTGAAAAATCCGTTTATCCCCCTAGACTTCGCACCGCGCGCCCCTCATATTTTCGCAATGAGCCTGCCACCCGGATTCCTTGATGAACTGCGCACACGTGTGCCTATATCCCAAGTTGTTGGGCGCAAGGTGTCATGGGACATGCGCAAATCCAATCAGGGCAAGGGCGATTATTGGGCACCCTGTCCGTTTCATCAGGAAAAAACCGCCTCATTCCACGTGCAGGACGCCAAGGGGTTTTATTATTGCTTTGGCTGTCAGGCCAAAGGAGATGCCATTGGGTTTATCAAAGAAACCGAAAACGTTGGGTTCATGGAGGCGGTTGAAATCCTAGCCGCCGAAGCGGGAATGAGTGTTCCAAAACCCGATCCCAAAATGGTGGAAAAGGCGGATCGGCGCAAAGAACTATCCGAGGTCATGGATGAAGCGGTGCGTTGGTTTCAGATGTCCCTGAAAACGGGCGCTGCAGCGGATGCGCGGGCCTATCTGGATCGTCGTGGATTAAATGGCGAGGCGTTGCAGCAATTTGAAATTGGCTTTGCCCCGAATGATCGTGCGGGCTTGAAATCTGCGCTGATGGGGCGCGGAATTTCCGAACAGCAGTTGGTGGATACGGGGCTGATCATCAAACCCAATGATGGTGGGACCAGTTATGATCGGTTCCGTGGTCGCATTATGTTTCCCATTCGCGATGCACGCGGACGCTGCGTGGCCTTTGGCGGTCGCGCGATGGATTCAAATGCACGGGCAAAATATCTGAACTCACCCGAAACCATTTTGTTTGATAAGGGGCGCAGCCTTTATAATCATGGGCCTGCACGTTCGGCCGTGGGGCGAGGTCAGCCCCTGATTGTTGCCGAAGGGTACATGGACGTGATCGCTTTGGTGCGCGCTGGGTTTGAAGGGGCGGTTGCGCCATTGGGCACTGCCATTACCGAAAATCAACTGGCGATGGTGTGGCAAATTATACCGGAACCGATCATCGCGCTGGATGGGGATAAGGCGGGATTGCGGGCGGCCTATCGTTTGATTGATTTGGCGATGCCGCTGCTACAAACGGGCCGCGCATTGCGGTTTGCCCTGATGCCAGAAGGGCAGGACCCCGATGATCTGTTGCGCGCCAAAGGGGCAGGTGCCGTGCAATCCATCTTGGACAACGCGATGCCATTGGTTGAATTGCTGTGGCGGCGTGAAACCGAGGGCCAAACCTTTGACAGCCCCGATCGCAAGGCCGCGTTGGATAAACGGTTGCGTGGGTCGACCAGCCAAATTCAGGATCAAAACCTGCGTTCGCATTATGACCAAGCGATCAAAGATTTGCGTTGGGATTTTTTCCGAGCTGCGCGATCCTTTAAATCTGGGAACACACGCAATGTTCTCCAAACAGCGGGTGCATCGACCAAGGGGTCTGTCTTGGCCGCAGGCGAAGGGGACGTGGCACAATACCTGCGCGAGGCGGTGATTTTGGCCATCCTTATTCGGTTTCCAGAAATGGTCTACGAATATTTGGATGAACTGGCGATGTTGGATTTTGAACATGGGGATCATCCCTCGATGTTGCGGATTTTGATGCGCCACTGTCAGGATATGGACTTTGATCCATCTGCGGTCCTGTCTGAAAATTTGGGGGCCGATCCACTTGAAAAATTCATGACCCTTGGCCACCTACAGGTGGTGCCATGTTTGCGTCGGTCGGGCGATATTGAAATGGCGCGTCTGACATTGAAAGAGGAATTGGGTAAATTGGGAGCCCATCGCGGGTTGGAAGCCGAACTTCAGGAAAGTTCGCAAATCCCCGAAGATGGCCTAGATGGATGGGTACTACACCGTCTGGCACAGGCGGCAGACGCCGCAAATCGCGCACAACGCGCGGACCAAGACGATCAAACGCAATATGACGTCGCGGACAATGGTGCACGAATCAGCCGTGATGAGCGCAATAAATTGGACGACCTGATCGGAGCAATCCGATTTCAAAAAACAAAAAAATGATGAATTGGTAAAGATTCGTCAAAGAAATAGGGCTAAGAGGGTGTCCGAATCACGACAAATCGTTATTGATTCTATAAACCGAATCGCTCTGCCCAAGTTAGGAGACCTATATGGCCGCTTCTGAGAACGAAGATCGCAAAACGGATGATCAGGAAACAGAAGTTTCCCTTGATATGAGTCAAGCGCAGATTAAGCGTATGATCGCCGAGGCGCGTGAACGGGGTTACATCACATACGATCAGTTGAACACTGTTTTGCCACCGGATCAGGTGTCTTCTGAACAGATCGAGGATGTGATGTCGATGCTGTCAGAAATGGGCATCAACATTATCGAAGACGATGAAGTCGAGGACGAAGATCGCGGCCCAACTGATTTGGTCACAACAGGCACCAAGGATGTTGCTGTTTCCACGGGCGAAACAGAAAAGCTGGATCGCACCGATGACCCCGTGCGCATGTATTTGCGCGAAATGGGATCTGTTGAACTGCTCAGCCGTGAGGGCGAGATTGCCATTGCCAAGCGGATCGAGGCCGGGCGCAATACAATGATCCTGGGCCTGTGCGAAAGCCCATTGACCTTCCAAGCGATCACCATCTGGCGCGAAGAATTGTTGAATGAAGACATTTTGTTGCGCGACGTGATCGACCTTGAAGCGACATTTGGCAATCAAATGGACGAAGATGGCGTTGAACGAGTGATTGACAGCACAGGTGCAGCACCCGCCGCGGCCAACAAAACAGAAGAACCCGAATACGACGCAGACGGCAATCCGATTGCAAAAGACGATGATGATGATGACGATGAACAGTCAAACATGTCATTGGCCGCAATGGAAGCAGCGCTAAAACCCAAGGTTTTGGAAACGCTGGAACGCATCGCCATTGATTATGAGCGTTTGTCTGAAATGCAAGACATCCGTATTTCCGCGACCTTGAATGAAGGTGCTGCGATGACGGATAAAGAAGAAGAGACATATCAAGCATTGCGCTCTGAAATTGTAGATTTGGTGAATGAATTGCACCTGCACAACAATCGGATCGAGGCGTTGATTGATCAGCTTTACGGTATCAACCGTCGGATCATGCAAATCGACAGTGCCATGGTGAAATTGGCCGACCAAGCGCGCATCAACCGCCGCGAGTTCATCGAAGAATACCGTGGACGCGAATTGGACCCCAGCTGGTTGGATGATATGGCCGAGAAAACTGGTCGTGGCTGGCAGATGTTTATCGAACGCTCGCGCGAAAAGGCCGAGGATTTACGCTCTGACATGGCGCAAGTGGGTCAGTATGTGGGTTTGGACATTTCTGAATTCCGCCGTATCGTATCCCAAGTGCAAAAGGGTGAAAAAGAAGCGCGTCAGGCCAAGAAAGAAATGGTCGAGGCGAACCTGCGTCTTGTTATCTCGATTGCCAAAAAATACACCAACCGCGGTCTACAGTTCTTGGATTTGATCCAAGAGGGGAACATCGGTCTGATGAAGGCGGTCGATAAATTTGAATATCGCCGCGGCTATAAATTCTCGACCTATGCGACATGGTGGATCCGTCAGGCGATCACACGTTCGATCGCGGATCAGGCGCGCACAATTCGTATTCCTGTGCATATGATCGAAACGATCAACAAATTGGTCCGCACAGGGCGTCAGATGTTGCACGAAATCGGTCGTGAGCCGACACCAGAGGAGTTGGCAGAAAAGCTGCAAATGCCGCTGGAAAAAGTGCGCAAGGTTATGAAAATCGCGAAAGAGCCGATTTCGCTGGAAACACCGATTGGCGACGAAGAAGATAGCCAATTGGGTGATTTCATCGAGGATAAGAATGCAATCCTGCCATTGGATAGCGCCATCCAAGAAAACCTGAAAGAAACCACGACGCGGGTTTTGTCATCGCTGACTCCGCGCGAAGAACGCGTTTTGCGTATGCGTTTCGGGATTGGCATGAACACCGACCACACATTGGAAGAGGTGGGTCAACAGTTCAGCGTGACACGCGAACGTATCCGCCAGATCGAGGCGAAAGCGCTGCGCAAGCTGAAACACCCCAGCAGGTCGCGCAAATTGCGATCCTTCCTGGACCAATAAATTTATACGGGGCATCCAAGTTTGGGTGCCCTTTTTTCATGATTGCAAACAATTATGCAGACCACCTTTACAATCCAAACCAATGGTCAGGGTCTCTATGAATTTACGGATCAGGTGGTGTCGTGGGTGCGGGGTTCTGGGGTCCTGACCCTTTTCATCCAGCACACGTCAGCCAGCATTCTGGTTCAGGAAAAGGCAGACCGCCAGGTGCGCACCGATTTAACGAACTACTTTAGCAGGCTGGTTCCACCTGCAAATGATCCCACGATGCACTACCTCACCCACCGCTATGAAGGGGATGATGATATGCCTGCGCATATTAAGTCAGCGATGTTACCCGTCTCCATTCAGATCCCTGTGATTGAGGGGCGGTTGGCATTGGGGACATGGCAGGGAATATATTTATTTGAACACCGTTATGCACCGCACCACCGTCGCGTGATCGCAACCCTTGGCTAGGTCGTCAGCCTGAAACTGTTTCTAAATCTAGCGGCTGAAATTCAGGTCTACCCAAACCCTAGCGGATGTCCTATAGTGGCTGTGGATAAGTTTATCTGATGACCCCTGTGTGGTGTCAAAACGTATAAAGATTACGAAAGGTGCAGGCATGCGTTGTCCGTTTTGTGGGAATATCGACACTCAGGTCAAGGATTCACGTCCAGCTGAGGATCACGTTTCAATTCGGCGTCGTCGATTTTGTTCTGCCTGCGGGGGGCGTTTCACCACCTATGAACGCGTGCAATTGCGCGACTTGGTCGTTATCAAATCCAATGGCCGTCGCGAGGATTTTGAACGCGAGAAATTAGAGCGCTCTATTCGCATTGCGCTCCAAAAACGTCCTGTTGAACATGAACGCATGGAACAGATGATTTCCGGGATTGTGCGCCGTTTGGAAAGCATGGGTGAAACCGATATTCAGTCCAAAATGATCGGCGAAATCGTGATGGAGGCCTTGGCCCGAATTGATACGGTCGCCTATGTGCGCTTTGCCTCTGTGTACAAAAACTTCCAAGAGGCGGATGATTTCGACAAATTCGTTTCGGAACTTCGTCCAAAAACAGCAGAAGAAGAATAGTTGATGTCCCACGAACGGTTTATGGCGCACGCGCTTGCCCTTGGGCGGCGTGGGCTTGGGCGTGTGTGGCCCAATCCTGCTGTGGGATGCGTGATTGTTCAAGACGGTCGAATTGTTGGGCGCGGGTTCACGCAACCGGGCGGGCGCCCACATGCGGAAACAATGGCACTGGCGCAGGCGGGGGATGCGGCACGCGGTGCAACGGTTTACGTCACATTGGAACCCTGTTCGCATCATGGGCACACCCCGCCTTGTGCGCAGGCCCTTATCGATGCGGGTGTCGCACATGTGGTCGGCGCTATTCAGGACAGTGATCCACGTGTGAATGGCGCAGGGTTTGACATGCTATACGCCGCAGGGATCAAGGTGACAACGGGTGTTTGTGCCGAAATGGCGGCAGAGGATCATGTGGGATTTTTCGCAAAAACCACCCTTGGGCGTCCATTCCTGACGCTGAAGCTTGCCAATAGTTTTGATGGACGGATCGCCACGGCCAGTGGAGATAGCCAGTGGATCACAGGCCCACAGGCGCGGCGATTGGTGCACGGCATGCGGGCCAATCATGACGCGGTTTTGGTGGGGGCAGGCACAGCCCGTGCGGATGATCCCATGTTGACCGTGCGTGGAATGGGCGTATCAGATCAACCCGTTCGCATTGTCATGTCCCGCAAGTTGGATTTGCCAACCGACAGCGCCCTTGCTAATTCGACTCAAGACGCGCCGCTGTGGCTGTGCCACAGTGATGAGGCGCCCGTTGATCGCATCCACGCATGGCAAGATCGCGGGGCAACCTTGATCGAATGCGCTGTTGAAAACGGGCGGATTGCGATATTTGATTTGATGAAGAAACTGGCCGAGCGCGGTTTGACACGGATCTTTTGTGAAGGGGGCGGAACACTGGCAGCGTCCCTATTGTTAGCTGACGTCGTGGACCATTTGGTTGGGTTTCAGGCAGGTGTCGTCATCGGCGCCGAAGGGCAACCCGCGATTGGTGCACTGGGATTTGGCAAGCTGTCAGAGGCGCCTGAATACGAGCTCAAATCATTACAAACTGTTGGGGGTGATATCCTTCATACGTGGTCGAAAGTGCACAAATAAATCAAATGCCAACAGTGGATATCAATGTCTGTCCTCTTGATCGAAGGTTTTCTTTGATGAAAATCTCTACTACACATATGTGAGCTTTATGTTGTGTATACATAATTAAATTTTGGCTGCTTTTCTAAAAGATCGGGTTGTGAATTTGGCTAGCATTGCGTTGAACAAAGATGATCAAAAAAAATTATATCCACTATTTGTTTTGATAATTTTACAAGGCGTGATTTCTGCTTCTAGCATGGTGGTAGAAATCGTGGCTGGCAGAATGATTGCTCCATATGTGGGAATGAGTTTGTATACATGGACCGCAATCATCGCAGTAGTTCTTGCCGGGTTTTCAATTGGAAATTGGATTGGCGGCAAAATAGCTACGTCAAAAATTACGACTGCACTGAGAGTTTCGGGCGGAGTTATGATGTTCGCCGCGATGTCCACGGCGTGCGCAGGATTGATGCTTAGACTTTTGGCTACTCCCATTATTTCAAATACATCCGAACCTTTGGTAGCAATTTCACTCATAACCATGGGCGCTTTCTTTCTTCCATCTGTTCTTGCTGGAATACCTGCACCAATTTTGACAGTAGCTGCTATGCGCGGTCGCGATAATTCGGAATATGCGCTGGGTTCAATGTATGCTGTGGGTGCATTTGGTGCGATAATTGGAACGGTAGCCGCTGGTTTTCTACTTATTCCACATTTTGGCTCAACCTCTACACTGATTTTAGTATCAGTTGTTTACATCGCCTCTAGTATTCTGTGTTTTTGGTTGGGTAAGGGGCAAATGCATCAATTCGTCGTCACTTTGCCGGGTGCTGCTATATTGTTTTTGACTAGTCTGTATGTACTTGATCAACCCCAGGTTTGTGATCATGAAAGTGAGTACTTTTGTATTCGTGTAGTAGATTTGGACCCCTTACGACCAAGTGAAACAAAATTGATGGTGATTGATCATCTTGCACATGGGATAAGCAATTTGAAAAGCCCACGTGTCATGTACACACCTCACGCTGCGTTGCTAGATGGTTTGGCGAGGGAAAGAATGAAAGAAAAAAGCACCTTCAATTCTTTTCACATTGGTGGAGGAACTTACTCTATACCAAGAGCGTGGTATGATCGAGGGTTTAGTAACATCACCGTCGCTGAAATCGATCCCGTAGTCACCGAAGTTGCAACAGAAAATTTTTGGCTTAATAGGGAAGCGATACGTATCGAGCATGAAGATGCGCGTTTGTTGCTTCAGCGGGAAAACATAAAATATGATGTGATAATTGGTGATGCCTTCACTGATATAGCGGTGCCTGAACACCTTATAACCGTCGAATTTTTTGACTTAGTAAGTCAAAGATTGACGACAGATGGTGTTTTCTTGATGAATTTCATGGATAATGTTGAGCGATTAGATGCGTTCTCTGCTGTCGTTGTTAGTCTTCAATCGGTCTTTAAAAATGTTGAAGTTTGGACAGAGGCGAGTTCACCGCAAAAAGGAGAACGCAGAGTCTTTGTATTTTTGGCATCCAACAAAAAAAGTGATTTCAATTCAATTCGATTAAGAGCTCCGGAATACACTCGATTTAGTGTCTTGGATGACACATTCATAACTTCAATAATTGAGCGCAAAAGCCCAAAGCTATTAACGGATGATCATGCGCCACTTGCTTATCTGATGGGATTTGATCCTATCTTGAATTGATCGAATGATTTATGTCTTTTGTCTGGGCAATATTCGGTTTCATCACGTACCGTATCTACGTATCGATAATATCATATTTACGAAAACAGAACTGCTTGATTTTATCTTAGTTACACTAGGTGATCTAGACATTGGCCACTGATAATGGCACACACTCAGTTATTTACCGCGTAGGTCGACTAATCACCAAAGGAGAGTTGGGTAAACATGTTTACTGGTATTATCACAGATGTTGGCGTTGTCGTCGAAACCGAACAACGCGGTGATTTGCGCGCGCGGATCAAAACGGCCTATGACACGTCTGGAATTGATATTGGTGCATCGATTGCCTGCGATGGTGTGTGTCTGACGGCCATTGATTTGGGCTCAGACTGGTTTGATGTTGACATCAGTGCCGAAACGCTATCAAAAACCAACATTGGTAGTGCAGATGGGTGGCCTGTTGGGAAACGTGTGAATCTAGAACGCGCGTTGAAAGTGGGCGACGAATTGGGCGGACATATCGTTTCAGGTCACGTCGATGGTGTCGCGGAACTGATTGAAATGCGCGACGAAGGCGACAGCACCCGTTTGGTGATTAAGGCACCAGATGCCCTTGCACGTTTTATCGCGCCCAAAGGGTCAGTTGCATTAAATGGCACATCATTGACAGTAAATGATGTTGATAAACAGACCTTTGGGATTAACCTGGTTCCACATACAAAAACGGTTACCACATGGGGCGACGTGCAGGTTGGCGATGCGATTAACCTAGAGATTGATACGCTAGCCCGATATGTTGCACGTTTGGCAGATTATCAGGGTTAGGCGTGCACAAAACCTTCGATCAACTGTTTTAGGCCAATGCGTGCCCCCAAAAAGATCGCCGCAAAAGTCACAGGGCCAGAATAGGCAAGAAGACTAAAGGCGGTGATGCCTTGGCCGACAGAACAGCCAAAGGCCAAAATTGCGCCAACGCCCATGATGGCCGCACCCATTATCTGACGGCGCAATTCTCGGGGGTCTTCACAGGCCTCCCAACGGAAATGGCCCTTTACCATTGATCCCAAAAATGCACCTGCCAGCACGCCTGCAACCGATCCAATAGCGAAATTTAATCCCAACGCGCTGCCATTCATGGCATAGATGATAGTGTCGCCCACAGGGGCAACAAAGGTATGCGAGCGGATGTCGGGGCTGGCAAAGCCATTGTCGGCAATCCATTGCGTTCCTGCCCAGCCGCTAGCGATTGCAATGCCAACGACGATTGACCAAAAAATGGCCTTGTGTTCATGGTGAAAATCATCGCCCACGAAAGTGATAACCGTGATAATGACGGCAATCGTCATGCCAATTACAGGCGCGCTGACTGGCAGTCCACCCGCCAGCAAATACGCAATGCTTGGCACCGCCTGATCCGTGATTTCGTTGACGGGAAAGATCATGACGCGTACCGCGGCAAGAGGGCCTGACATCACTACGAAGGCAGAGATACCCGCCACCAAAACAATGACAAAGGAACGCAAATCGCCCCCACCCAAACGTGCAAGCGCGCCGTAGCCGCAATTCCCACTGAGTGCCATGCCATATCCAAACATGACACCACCGATGATCGAATAAAGGGGATTCCAGTACATTGTCAGATAACCAGTGCGTGTTGGATCAAACAAATCCGCACCCATCATTGCAAAGACCGCGAACATCGCAACACCGATGCTAAGACCCCACATCCGTAGACGCGTCTGACTGTTGGCATATAAATAATCTTCGATTGCACCCAATGTGCAAAAGCGACCCATACGCGCGGCGAGTCCCAGAAGTATTCCTCCCATTCCGCCGATTAGCGCAGCCATTTGACCTTCGTTTAGAAGTTCAAACATGACCAATATCCCTATTTTTTTAATTTAGACTATGATGATCAGAGTCGCTGAGTCAACAAATATGGTTTGTTATTAGGTGTTTACGTCTTTGCAGAATAGATCGTAAACCACTTCCAAAACACGTTTTGGTTTATCGTCAGCAAGGCGATAGTAGATCGTTTTGCCATCGCGGCGTGGAATCACCA
>JAAEZW010000398.1 GCA_018222665.1 Paracoccaceae bacterium | reverse complement strand
CAACCGCAGATATGCGTCGATTGAAAATGATGGGCTTTACCGATGCGCGTTTGGCCAAGTTGACTGGGTTTACCGAAGCAGATGTGCGTAAATCGCGTCATGGTCTTGGCGTCACAGCTGTGTTCAAACGCATTGATACATGTGCCGCCGAGTTTGAGGCGCAAACACCTTATATGTATTCAACTTACGAAGCCCCGATGATGGGCGATGTGGAGTGTGAGGCACGACCGTCAGATAAGAAAAAGGTCGTCATTTTGGGTGGTGGCCCGAACCGTATTGGTCAAGGTATTGAATTCGACTATTGCTGTTGTCACGCGTGTTTCTCGTTGACCGATGTGGGATACGAAACGATCATGATCAATTGTAACCCAGAAACCGTTTCAACGGATTACGATACTTCCGACCGTCTGTATTTTGAACCGCTGACATTCGAACACGTGATGGAAATTCTGCGGACAGAACAAGAAAACGGAACGCTACACGGTGTGATCGTGCAGTTTGGCGGACAAACGCCATTGAAGCTTGCCAATGCGCTTGAGGCAGAGGGCATTCCGATCCTTGGGACCACACCAGATGCAATTGACTTGGCAGAAGACCGCGAACGTTTTCAGGCATTGGTCAACCAGCTTGGCCTGAAACAACCCAAAAATGGGATCGCCAGCACAGACGCACAAGCGTTGGAAATCGCGACCGAAATCGGGTTCCCACTAGTTATTCGTCCATCATATGTTTTGGGCGGCCGCGCGATGGAAATCGTGCGCGATATGGATCAATTAAAGCGATATATTTCGGACGCTGTTGTGGTGTCCGGTGATAGCCCTGTTTTGTTGGATAGCTATCTATCTGGTGCAGTGGAATGTGATGTTGACGCCCTTTGTGACGGGGAAAATGTGCATGTTTCAGGTATCATGCAACACATCGAGGAAGCGGGTGTGCATTCGGGAGATAGTGCATGTTCGTTGCCGCCACACAGCCTATCAAAAGAGATCACAGACGCATTGATCGAACAAACTGAAGCGCTGGCAAAGGCATTGAATGTTGTTGGTCTCATGAACGTTCAGTTTGCGGTGAAAGATAACGAAATTTATCTGATCGAGGTGAACCCGCGTGCGTCGCGTACTGTTCCCTTTGTTGCAAAAGCAACCGACAGCGCCATTGCGTCCATCGCTGCGCGTTTGATGGCGGGCGAACCGCTCACCAACTTCCCAAAGCGTGAACCATATCGTGATGTTTCATATGACGAAACGATCCCTTCAGCGGATCCAATGACATTGGCGGACCCAATGCTGCCATGGTTCAGTGTGAAGGAAGCGGTAATGCCCTTTGCGCGTTTCCCTGGTGTCGACACAATTTTGGGCCCAGAAATGCGTTCAACTGGTGAAGTCATGGGGTGGGATCGCAACTTTGGTCGTGCATTCCTAAAGGCGCAGATGGGTGCGGGGATGGATTTGCCGAAATCTGGTAAAGTCTTCTTCTCAATCAAAGATGATGACAAAACGGATGAGATGACAGAAGCCGCGACAAACCTTGTGGCACTGGGTTTCCAGATTGTTGCAACCTCAGGAACCAGCAAATGGTTATCTGGCGTTGGTATTCCCTGTGAAAAAGTGAACAAGGTTTACGAAGGTCGTCCAAATATTGTTGATCATTTGAAGAATGCTGAAATCAAGTTGGTCGTAAACACTACAGAAGGCACACAATCCATCAACGATAGCCGCGAGATTCGCTCTGTCGCATTATTCGATAAGATTCCTTATTTCACGACTGCCGCCGCTGCGATTGCCGCTGTGATGGCGATGCAGGCGCGGAATGAAGGCGATTTGATGGTTAAACCGTTACAAGCGTAAACATTTGTTGTAAATGATAAAACACCCGTCAGGTTCTGCCGGGTGTTTATGTGTTTTTGGCTTTTTCAGGCTACAAATTTAAATTGATTAAATGCATATATATGAATACAATAGAATACAACGAGGTTTAAATCTGGATTCTGGTAAACATGAAAACGTTGCTTTCGATAGCGGCCACAGTTTTGTTTGGAATATACGCTTCAACTGCGGTCGCCGGCGACCCTGA
>JAAEZW010000397.1 GCA_018222665.1 Paracoccaceae bacterium | reverse complement strand
AGCCTGCTGCATGTAAATAATATAACTAAGAATTTTGAAACTGGTGAAGGAACACTCACTGTTCTACGTGGCGTGTCACTAGAGCTGAGTTCAGGAAAAAGTCTCGCCCTTACGGGCGAGAGTGGCTCTGGTAAATCAACACTTTTGTATCTGATTGGTGGCCTTGATGTTCCGGATGAGGGTCGAATTGAAATCTTGGGCCAGGATATTGCAAACCTAGATGACCCACAGCGTGCGGCGCTGCGACGCGGAACCGTTGGTGTTGTGTTTCAGCAATTTAACCTTATCCCGTCATTAAACGTTGCAGCGAACCTTTCGTTCCATGCACGGCTGTCGGGATCTGAGAACAAGTCGTGGACCGAGCATCTGGCACGTTATTTGGGTCTTGGATCACTCTTGGATCGATTTCCTGAACAACTTTCGGGAGGACAACAACAACGCGTTGCGATTGGACGCACCCTCGCGGCGCGCCCGGCGTTGGTATTGGCCGATGAGCCGACGGGAAACTTGGATGAGGCAACAGCAGATGTTGTGATGAACCTATTATTGGAATTGGTTCAAGAATCCGGTGCAGGCCTTTTGATGGTGACGCATTCACTGCGTCTTGCCAAAAGATTGGATCATCAGGTTCATTTGCAAGCGGGCCTAATCGCGTGATTAGAGCAGGCGCACACGCATTTTGGTCGCATTGGGCACGACATCGATTACAGTTGGTCGTAGTCATAATTGGATTAGCGCTGGCCACCGGGTTATGGACGGGGGTTCAGGCGATTAATGCCGAAGCACGAGCAAGCTATGATCGGGCGGCTGCCACGTTAGGGCAAACCCAATTTTCGCACATCACACGAAATGATGAACCACTCAGGATCAAAGATTTTGTTATGCTGCGCAGGGCAGGGTGGTTGGTTTCCCCACTTGTGCGGGGAACTTTAAGGGGGACTGGTATTGAGGTGGTGGGATTTGACCCATTTACCGCACCAATAAATACTACATTTTTAGATTTAAGCGGTGACGGAGACCTGAGTACCTTTTTGTCGACTCCAGGGGTTATATTTGGACACCCTGAGACGGTGGACCTGTTGCCAGACAACTTACCACCCGTGCGCGTATTGGAGACTGTTCCACCAGGCCAGATAATGACGGATGTCTCAATCGCGATGTCGCTTCTAAACAGGGATACCTTGTCATCCATACTTGTTCTTGACGCTCAACCAGAGCGGCGTTTGCCCCTGATCGATGTGAACGCTGAGTATATAATTACGAAACCTGCACAGCGCTCTGATATGGCAAGGCTTACTGATAGCTTTCACCTGAATTTGACAGCATTTGGATTGTTATCTTTCGCCGTGGGTTTGTTTATCGTTTATTCCGCAATTGGGCTTGCTTTTGAACAGCGTCGGGTTCTTTTCCGAACGCTGCGCGCATTGGGGCTTTCACGGCGCAGCTTGATGTATCTGCTTGTGTCAGAAGCCCTGGTAATTGCAACTCTTGGCGGTGGGGTAGGTGTGGTGTTAGGATACATTATGGCAGCCGCATTGTTACCAGGTGTGGCCGCAACGCTGTCGGGTCTTTACGGTGCTTCGGTATCAGGTAGCCTAAGCCTTAATCCTTTTTGGTGGTTGATTGGTTTTGGAATGGCCTACTTTGGCGCTGCCGTCGCGGTTTCTGGTAACCTTTGGCAAATGTCTAGGTTGTCCATATTGGCACCTGCTATGCCACGTGCGTGGTCGCGTGCAGGTGCAAATACTGCACGGTTGCAAGCAATCGTTGGATCTTTCCTTATACTTTTGGCGCTCTTGCTTGGTATCCTCGGGGAAAGTTTGATCGCAGGCTTTGCCTGTCTGGCCGCAATGCTGTTAGGGGCGGCTCTCTTGGTGCCATTGGCCCTGATGTCGATTGTATCGCTTTTGTCGCGTAGTTCCCGAGGCGTCATTTCGCAGTGGATATGGGCAGATACGCGACAGCAAATTCAACCTATGTCGCTTGCTTTAATGGCACTTATGCTGGCTCTTGCCGCAAATGTTGGCGTGTCCACAATGGTCGGCTCATTCCGTTCTACTTTCACGGGGTGGCTTGATCAACGCTTGGCCTCTGACCTCTAC
>JAAEZW010000396.1 GCA_018222665.1 Paracoccaceae bacterium | reverse complement strand
AATTACGAAGTAAATTGTCAAACACCGTGACGATCACGCACCGACCACGATTTTGAGGATAAAAAAGCGCCTTGATCAACTTTAATACGATTTTCCCGAACAGGACATTCAAAAAACCTTATCTAATCCTGCGCGCATGGATATTGATCCCACAAGTGACGGGCTGGCACAGAACCCCAAGCTGCCCGAGGTAGCGATAAAGGCGCCGCCTGTTTGCCGTAGGCAAATCTGTGGTTTGACGGGGCGGGCTGCGCCTTGCCAATCTGACGATTGGCTGGATGTATAGAACTGACAGATCAAAATCTAGTCGCTTTAACATACCCGTGGGAAAGGCGACGAAGTGATTACAATTGGTAAGAATTTCAGGTTTCAGACTAGACGCGTCTCATCACCGCCAAAAAGAAACCCGCCAAATCCATGGGGATCGGGCGGGTTCCAAATTTTCTGTGCTAGAAGATAAGGCTTACGCTTCGTCTTCTGGTGTTGCAACAGGGCCTTCGTCGTCATCAGAGGCAGCGCCACCGATATCGTCGAACAATTCTGCAATCTCGAATTCTGCCGCTGCTTCTTCTTCAGCTGCCAATTCTCGGATTGATTTACCTGATGCTTGTAGTTCTGCTTCTTCCATTGAGCGTGCAACGTTCATGACTATCGTTGCAGAGACTTCTGGGTGAAGTTTCACAGACATTTCGTGAAGTCCAAGCTCTTTGATCGGGTTGATCAAGGAAACTTGTTTACGATCCACGCTGAAACCTGCTTCTGTTGCTGTTTCGGCGGCGTCACGTGGTGTGACAGAGCCGTATAGCGCACCAGAGTCAGAGGCAGAGCGAATCACGATGAACTGTTGGCCGTCCAACTTCGCCGCGAGATCTTCTGCTTCTTTCTTGGTTTCTAGGTTGCGTGCCTCAAGCTGCGCTTTTTGTGCTTCAAATGCTTTTACGTTTGCATCTGATGCTGTTTGCGCTTTGCCCTGTGGCAAAAGAAAGTTGCGTGCATAGCCTGGTTTTACATCAACGATGTCGCCCATTTGGCCCAATTTCGCAACGCGTTCGAGAAGGATAACGTGCATGTCTCTCTCCTTAGTTCACGGAATAGGGCAATAACGCCAGGAAGCGGGCACGTTTGATAGCGCGCGCCAATTCACGTTGTTTCTTGGCAGAAACAGCAGTGATGCGTGATGGAACAATTTTGCCACGCTCTGAGATATAACGCTGTAGCAATTTTGTATCTTTGTAATCGATCTTTGGTGCATTCTCACCAGAGAATGGGCAGACCTTACGACGACGAAAAAATGGTTTATTTGCCATTGGTTAGCATCCTTCCCTTACGCGCGGCGCTCACGGCGTTCGCCGCGGTCGTCACGTTTTTGCATTTGAACGGATGGGCCCTCTTGGTGGGCATCAACCTTGATGGTCATAACGCGCACAACGTCTTCGTGCAGACGCATCAGGCGTTCCATTTCCTGAACCGCAGCTGAGGGGCTGTCTGTGCGCATCATCGCATAGTGACCCTTGCGGTTTTTGTTGATTTTGTAGGCCATCGTTTTGACACCCCAGTATTCAGATTCAAGGACGTTGCCGCCGTTGTCTTTCAATACTGTTGAGAAGTGTTCAACCAGGCCTTCGGCTTGCGCGTTGGACAAGTCCTGACGCGAAATAAAGACATGCTCATAAAGGGGCATGTTGGCTCCAATCATGTTAGGCGGGTTTCACAAGGTGGCGTTACTCTTCTGCGACCACCCACGAGGGACACCGCAAGACAAACTCTTTGCAGAAGATGCGTTCTTTTACAGGATTTCAGGCAGAGTTCAAGTTCTCAAAACGGTGGTTCATAGAAACAATTCCTAATCTTTTCTTAGATTGGTCAGATTTGCGCCGCAATCGGTTCCTAAACCTGGTCTCAGGTAAGGGAGCAGCGAGATGACATTGATCGACAGGACAGAACGTCAAACCTCCGAGGTTGTGGTAGTTCAAGGCGGAGGTTGGATCATCAAGGGCCTTTTCGGGTGGGCGCTTGTTTTATCCGCTGTTGGTGTTTGGGGGCCGTTTGCTCCTGCATCCGACACGTTTATGTTGGTGATCAAATTCGCCGCTTCCACCCTTTTGCTGA
>JAAEZW010000395.1 GCA_018222665.1 Paracoccaceae bacterium | reverse complement strand
ATTCAGACAGCATCATTTCATAGGCGGTCATGTTGGGTTCTCGGGTTGGAACCTTTTCCAAATCCAAACGAATACCCAATTCGCCCTTATCCCCCATTTCTACGGCCGAACATGTCAGACCCGCAGCACCCATATCCTGAATGGAAATAACTGCACCTGTCTCCATCAACTCAAGGCAGGCTTCCATTAGACGTTTTTCGGTAAATGGATCACCAACCTGTACGGTTGGGCGTTTTTCTTCGATGGTTTCATCAAATTCGGCGCTGGCCATTGTCGCGCCACCGACGCCATCACGGCCTGTTTTTGCACCCAAATAGACAACGGGCATTCCCACGCCAGAGGCCGCAGAATAAAAGATTTTGTCCGTATCTGCCAAACCCGCGGCAAAGGCGTTTACCAAACAGTTGCCATTGTAAGCGGGGTGAAAACGAACCTCACCACCAACTGTTGGAACACCAAAACAGTTTCCGTAACCGCCGACGCCCTCAACCACTCCATGAACCAATTGACGTGTTTTGGGGTGCAATTTTTCACCAAACGATAGGGCATTCATCGCAGCAATCGGGCGTGCGCCCATGGTAAAGACGTCGCGCAAAATACCACCCACACCTGTTGCGGCTCCCTGATAGGGTTCGATGTAGGACGGGTGGTTATGGCTTTCCATTTTGAAAACAACGGCCTGACCATCGCCAATATCGACGATCCCTGCGTTTTCGCCCGGTCCGCAAATAACCTGAGGACCGTCCGTTGGTAGAGTGCGCAGCCATTTTTTTGAGGATTTATACGAACAATGTTCGTTCCACATCGCCGAGAAGATCCCAAGTTCGGTGAATGTTGGTTCACGTCCAATGATGTCTAGGATCAGTTGATATTCGTCTGGTTTCAAACCATGTGCGTCGATAAGCTCAGGTGTGATGTTTGGTTCGCTCATAATGACCCCTAAAATGTCCTTCGCATCCTTTAGGGCATCAAAGGAAAAAGGGCAATATTCAGGCGGGTTTCATTTAGGCAAAAAAAAGGGCCGAGCAAGCTCGGCCTTAGTCCAACAGGGAGGTATGAAAGCGAAAAATCGCTTCCATGATGCGGATATAGGGATACTATGTTCACCAATCAAGAGAAAGAATGCCGCATATGCAGCATACCCGCTATGCAAAAAATGCATGGCTATTATTTATTGAGATAACTCGCCATTTCTTAGGGCGCGACGATAATCAATAATTTCGTCCTGCACAAAGTTACGGAAGGCTTCAATACGTTTGGAATGACGCAGCTCTTCTGGATAGGCCAGATAAACGGGGACCTCAACAGATTCAAGTTCGTCCAAAACCCGCACAACACCGTCAAAATCCAACGTGATGTAATCAGGCAAAATTCCAATACCCAAATCGTGGATCACCGCCTGTAGAACGCCAAAGTAATTGTTAACGGTCAACATGGATGGCAAATCATAGGTCATCAGATGTTGGGTCAGGGCCAGGCCCGCACTTACTTGCGCGGATCTAGGGTGTTGGCAAATCAGCCGGTGGTTCACCATATCCTCAATCTTTTCGGGCACACCATGCGTTTTGATGTAGGTGGGGGATGCATAAAGACGCATCTTAACACTCATCAAACGTTTGCGGATCAAATCCGCTTGGGATGGCTCTTTCATACGGATGGCGACGTCAGCTTCGCGCATGGGCAGATCCAAAACGCGCTCTTCCAACATCAAATCGATTTTTAGTTCGGGATATTTTTCATACAGTTTCGGAAGGCGCGGGGCCAACCACAAGGATCCAAACCCTGTCGATGTTGTGACGCGCAATTCGCCAAAAACCTCTTCTTCGCTGTCCTTAATGCGCGCTTCGGCGGCCTCAAGACGTTTGACCATGGATTGGGTTGCGTCAAACAACAATTCACCCTGTTCTGTCAGGATCAGGCCGCGCGCATGGCGGTGAAACAGATTTGTATTTAACGATTCTTCTAACGCGCGTACTTGGCGGGACACTGCCGATTGGGATAATCGCAATGTATCACCCGCATGTGTCAGGCTTCCCGCGTCAGCCACAGCGTGAAAAATGCGCAGTTTATCCCAATCCATTCCAAATGCTCCGTTTTTTAACTTGATGACATGAT
>JAAEZW010000394.1:1501-2117 GCA_018222665.1 Paracoccaceae bacterium | reverse complement strand
CTACCTTGATCGCAGGGCTTGCCAAAGCCGAAGAAACGATTTCGGCAGTGCATGCAGTGGTTCTTCGCGAGAAGCGGCTGTGTATGCCTTGGTGGATGCTGGATTTCAGGCAGTGATTGCGCCAAGTTTTGGCGACATATTTTCGTCTAATGCGGTTAACAACGGACTTTTGCCATTGCGCTTGGATGAACAGGATCACGCAAAACTTGTCGTCTGCCATAAGGCGAAATCTGATCTGCCTACAGCAATCGATCTTGACACATGTCAAGTGCGCCTTGGATCGTTTGAGTGCGTATTCACGCTTGATGAAACTTGGCGCTTAAAATTGATCAATGGCTGGGATGACATAGATATGACTCAGCAGCACCTTTCTAGCATCGAAGGATACATAGAGAGGGCTTGTAATATCACCCCTTGGGCATGGCCCAATGGGGTGAAGTAATCGCACCGCTTCTGGTGCAATTGGTGCAAAAAGTGCCGCAAACGAAAGAGGTTTTTGAACCTCTGTTAGAGGGAGAAGAGAAATGAAAATGAAACTATTAGGTGGGTTCCTCGCAGGAGCTACCTTGATCGCAGGGCTTGCCAAAGCCGAAGAAACGATTTCGGCAGTGCATGC
>JAAEZW010000394.1:0-1401 GCA_018222665.1 Paracoccaceae bacterium | reverse complement strand
CTACCTTGATCGCAGGGCTTGCCAAAGCCGAAGAAACGATTTCGGCAGTGCATGCGTTCCCTGAGACTCTTATCTACACCAAAAGCTTTTTGTCTTTTGTAGACAAGGTCAATGAAGCTGGTAAAGGTGTTGTACAAATTGATGTGCGTGGTGGTCCTGAAGCCATTGGTATGTTCCAACAGCCAGACGCGGTGCGTGATGGTATTGTGGACATGGTGTATACCCCCGGTTCATTCTACGCCGCCGCTCTGCCAGAGAAAGACGCATTGGTGGCGTCAAACCTGACAGCAGTCGAAACACGCCAAAATGGCGGTATCGCATTAATCGATGAAATTCATCAGCAAAAGATGGGTCTCAAATACCTTGGCTGGTTCGACAGTGGTGTATGCTACAACCTTTGGACACGCAACGAGCCAAAATTTGATGCGAACGGCAATCTCGAAGTTGAAGGCCTAAAGTTGCGGGGTAACAACGTGTATAATGCGTTCTTTACCAACTATCTTGGTGCGCAGGTGATCGACCTACCAACAGGGGAAGTTTATTCTGCCTTGCAACGCGGTGTGGTTGATGCAACAGGTTGGACGCAGATCGGATTAATTGATCTAAAATGGAACGAATTCCTGAACTATCGCATTGAACCATGCTTCTTCTCAACGGACCTTGGTGTAATCGTGAACAATGATAAGTGGAATTCGCTTTCAGAAGAAGCGCGCAAAATAGTTCAAGATGTTGCGGTGCAGCACGAAAAAGACAGCGTTATGGCCTTGCGTGCAAAACGCGATGAAGATTTTGCAGCTCTCGGAGCGGCCGGGATGAAAGTTGTGTCACTCGAAGGTGATGCTAAAGCAAATTACCTTGCAGCGGCGCGGGAAAAAACTTGGGAACGCATGAAGACCGTAATGGGCGAACAACCGGGAGGCACGGGCAATTATGATCGCTTGATTGAATTGTTCTATGACTTAAACGCAGCCAAGTAAAATAATTGGCCCACCTTTTAGGTGGGCCATTCTGCGAGGTTAGGGGATACAATGAATTCGCGCATTTATCTTGGCTTATTATATGGCCTTGCCGGCATGTCAGGGGCTTTGCTTGTGTGGCTCATGATATCAGTCATTCTATCGGTTTTCATGCGCAACATGGGGATGCAGCCCTTTGCCTGGCTTTTTACATCTGCAGAATACGGCCTGCTCTACATGACGATGTTTGGAGCACCTTGGCTTGTGCGAGAAAAAGGCCATGTGCACATCGAACTCCTCACCGCTACATTGCCTGAAACAGCCAGAAATATAGTAAGTCGCTGCGTCGCACTTGCTTGTGTTTTAATCTGTTTGATATTGGCTTGGAAAGGATTGGATCTGATGCTGACTAATATTGAGCGGAGCGATTATGACACGCGCGCCT